>JAQTMM010000034.1 GCA_028714335.1 Dehalococcoidales bacterium | reverse complement strand
GCCGCCGCCACTACCTGCTACTGGCAAGAGCACCGCATTAATATTATCGACACCCCAGGACATGTTGACTTCACCGCCGAAGTCGAGCGCAGTTTAAGAGTACTTGACGGCGGCGTTGTTGTTTTTGACGCTGTTTCCGGCGTTGAAGCGCAATCGGAAACAGTCTGGCGGCAAGCCGACAGGTATAAAGTGCCGCGTATTTGCTACATTAACAAGATGGACCGTGTAGGCGCCAACTTCAGCCGGACGGTCTCCATGATAGAAACACGCCTGCGGGCGACTCCCCTGCCCATCCAATATCCCCTCGGCAATGAAGAGCTCTTTTACGGCGTAGTCGATTTAGTCAAGAACATCGCCTGGCGCTACAGCAAAGATCCGGATATTGACCCGGAACAGATGCCGATTCCCGAAGAAGAAGCCGCCAAGGTAGCCGAAGCGCGGCAACACCTAATCTCGCAGGTAGCCGAGCACGACGACGAAATGATGGTTGCCTTCATCGAGGGGCATGACATAGAGCCGGAAGCCCTGACAAAGGCTTTAAGGCGAGTTACGCTGAATATCAAAGGCGTGCCGATATTATGCGGCAGCGCTTTGAAAAATATGGGCATCCACCGCTTGATGGACGCCGTAGTAGATTATTTACCCTCCCCGCTTGAAGTACCGCCGGTAGAGGGCATCGACACCAAGACCGGCGAAAAAGTAATCCGCGAAGCCAGCGACGACGCACCATTTTCCGCGCTGGCTTTTAAAGTGGTTACCGACCCCTTTGTGGGGAGGCTGGTTTATTTTAGAGTTTATTCCGGCAAAGTGAAGGTAGGCGCGCAGGTGTATAATCCCACCCGCGAGAGGCCGGAGCGCATCGGGAGGCTGCTTTTAATGCACGCCAACCACCGCGAGGACATCAACTCCGCCGACGCCGGCGCCATCGTCGCCACGCTGGGACTTAAAAACACCTTTACAGGCGACACACTCTGCGAACCCACCAAGGCAGTTATTTTAGAATCAATCCGCTTCCCCGAACCCGTCATCTCCATAGCCGTCGAGCCCAAGACCCGCGCCGACCAGGACAGATTGGGCGAAGCCCTGCAAAAACTCACCGAAGAAGACCCCACGTTCAAGGTTACCTTTAACGAAGAAACCGGCCAGACTATCGTCTCCGGCATGGGCGAGCTTCACCTGGAGGTTATCACCAGCCGGCTCATCCGTGAATTCAACGTGAGTGTCAAGGTGGGGCAACCGCGGGTGGCTTATAAAGAGACGATTACCACCACAGTAGAAGTCGTGGGCAAATTCGTCCGCCAGAGCGGCGGGCACGGGCAGTACGGCGTTGTGGAAGTTAAGTTCGAGCCGCAGGAACGCGGCAAGGGCTTCGAGTTTGTGGACGGCATCAAGGGCGGCACGATACCGCGCCAGTTCATCAACCCGGTCAAACAGGGCATCAAGGAAGCCATGGACACCGGCGTCGTTGCCGGCTACCCGGTGGTGGACGTTAAAGCGACGCTCTTCGACGGCAGCTACCATGACGTTGACTCTTCCGAACTGGCTTTCAAAATGGCCGGTTCGCTGGCGCTCAAGGAAGGCATCAGGAAAGGCAAGGCGATTTTGCTGGAGCCTATTATGAAACTGGAAGTCGTCACACCGGAACAGTTCATGGGAGATGTCATCGGCGACCTTAATTCCCGGCGGGGTCACATTGAGAAGATAGACCCGCAGAGCGATACCTGTATTATCCACTGCCTAATCCCCTTGGCGGAATCCTTTGGGTACGCCACCAGTTTACGCTCCTTGACACAAGGCCGGGCGACGCATTCACTGGAGTTCAACAGCTACGAACCGCTTCCGCAGGATAAGGCGGATGAAATTATAGAAAAAATAGCAGGCAGGAAAAATGGCTAAACAGAAAATCCGCATCAAACTAAAGGGCTACGACCACAAAGTGGTTGACCTATCTTCCCGGCAAATTTTAGAGGCCGTGGAAAGCACCGGCGCGGTGGCGGTCGGGCCTATCCCGCTGCCGACGCATATCAAGAAGTTCAGCGTCATCCGCTCCCCATTCATTGATAAAGACTCGCAGGAGCAGTTCGAAATCAGGACGCACAAGCGGCTGATAGACATCGTGGAGACGACGTCCAAGACCATCGATGCGCTGACCAAGCTGAACCTGCCTTCCGGTGTGGAGATAGATATTAAGTTATAAATTGGTGAAGATATGACTGAAGGAATTTTGGGCAAAAAACTGGGCATGACCCAGATATACGACAAAAGCGGCAAGACCGAAGCCGTAACCGCCATCGAAGCGGGGCCCTGCACGGTAACGCAGGTGAAAACTGTGGAGAAGGACGGCTACAGCGCGGTGAAGCTGGGCTTCGGGGAAGTTAAACAGCATAAAACCGGCGGCAAGAAGGGTAAAGCCAAGGAAAAAGCTGCGACAAAATTTAAGTATATGCGTGAACTCCGGCTGGATGACGGCCAGGCGATGGAAGCCGGGCAGAAAATAGACGTCAGCCTCTTTAAAGCCGGCGATGTGATTAACGTTAGCGGTATATCAAAGGGCAAGGGTTTTGCCGGTGTCATGAAGCGCCACCATTTTAGTGGCGGGCCAAAGACCCACGGCCAGAGCGACCGCTGGCGCGCACCGGGTTCCATCGGCTCCACCACCACCCCGGGGCGGGTCCTTAAAGGGCTGCGCATGGCGGGGCATCTGGGCAGCGAGCGCGTAACCGTCATCAATTTAGAAGTAATTGACACCAACCCCGACCGTAACCTGTTATTCGTTAAGGGCGCGGTGCCCGGCATGACAAACGGACTGGTGATAATTGAAAAGTCCAAGAGGGGGAAATAAGGTGCAGGTTCCTGTTTATAACGCCAGCGGAGAAGAACTCCGCAAAATTAAGATAAGCGACGCTGTCTTCGGGGTGCCGTTTAACGAGGCCGTCGTCCACCAGGTAATGGTGGGGATGCAGGCCAACGCGCGCCAGGGCACGGCTTCGGCCAAAACACGCGCCGAGGTTGTGGGCAGCACGAAGAAACTCTACCGCCAGAAGGGCACAGGCAGCGCCCGCTCCGGCAGTAAAAAATCGCCGTTAAGGCGCGGCGGTGGCGTAACCTTCGGGCCGAAACCCAGGGATTACCGGCAGTCACTGCCCAAGAAACTGCGCCGGCTGGCTTTACGATGCGTCCTCTCCTCCAAAGCGGGGGAAGGCGACCTGAAAATCGTCGACACGCTGGAGTTTAAAGAAGCAAAGACCAAACAAATGCTGGCGGTGCTTGATGCGCTGCAGATAGAGTCATCCGCTCTCATCGTCACCCAGAAAGCGGAAGAAAACATTATCCTCTCCTCCCGCAACATTCCGCAAATTGCGACAACGCCGGCAAATGTGATGAACATAATAGATATCATGTCACACAAGACATTATTAATGACCGAGGCTGCGGTACGCGCCGCCGAAGAACTATGGAGCAACGGAGCCAAGCAAGAGGTGAAAGATGCATCTTTATGAGGTGCTGCGCCGTCCGTTAGTGACGGAAAAGAATACGGTGCTGCAAGCGTTAAATAAATACGTCTTTGAGGTTGCCGACGAAGCCAACAAGGCAATGGTTCAACAGGCAGTGGAAAAAGCATTTAAGGTGAAGGTCACCAAGGTCAACATTGTAACCGTGCGGGGGAAAGCCAAACGGGTGGGACGCCGCATGACTTACGAAAACCCCTGGAAAAAGGCGATTATCACGCTGGCTCAGGGCGACAAAATTGAGTATTTTGAAGGTGTTTAATTAGAAAATGGCTATAAAAGTGTATAATCCAACCTCGCCGGGGCGACGCAATATGAGCGGCTATACCTTCGACGAAATTACGAAGAAGAAGCCGGAAAAATCCCTTATCGTCCCTAAGAAGAGCAAAGCCGGGCGTAACGCCCACGGCAGGATTACCGTGCGCCACCGCGGCGGCGGTGAAAAGCGGCATATCCGCATCATCGACTTTAAGCGCGATAAGGTGGATATTCCCGGCAAAGTAGCGTCCATCGAGTACGACCCCAACCGCACGGCGCGCATCGCCCTGATATTTTACGTTGACGGCGAAAAGCGCTACATCATCGCGCCGGTGGGGCTTAAGGTGGGCGATACGGTTATGGCCGGCAGTAACGCAGAAATTAAACCGGGCAACTCCATGTCTATGAAGAATATGCCGACGGGTATTGAGATTCACAACATCGAGGTGCAGAAGGGCCGTGGCGGCCAGCTGGTGCGCAGCGCCGGAAACTCGGCGCAGTTAATGGTCAAGGAAGGGCAATACGTCCTAATCAGATTGCCTTCCGGCGAAATCCGCCGCATCCTTGCCGACTGCATTGCTACCATCGGGCAGATAGGCAACATAGAGCACCAGACCATAAGCCTGGGCAAAGCCGGGCGCAAGCGTCACATGGGGTGGCGCCCGACCGTCAGAGGCTCGGCGATGACCCCGCGCGACCATCCTCACGGCGGCGGCGAGGGACGCTCTCCGGTAGGCTTACCGGGTCCCAAGACGCCCTGGGGCAAACCCGCACTGGGCTACAAGACGCGCAAGCCCAAGTCTTCAGACAAGATGATTATTAAGCGTAGAGGCAAATAATATGTCAAGATCAACTAAAAAAGGTCCGGCAGTAGATGAAAAACTGGCAAAAAAGGTGGATGCTGTAATACGCTCCGGCAGTAAAACAGTTATTAAAACCTGGGCGAGAAGGTCTACGATATTGCCGCAGATGGTTGGTTTAACCATCGGGGTCTATGACGGCCGCAGGCACGTGCCTATCTACATCAACGAAAACATGGTAGGCCACAAGCTGGGCGAATTCGCCCCGACGCGCATGTTCAGAGGTCACGGAACTAAAGCCGACGCCGAAGCGGCGGAGTAATGTTGAGATAAGGTAACAGAAAAGTGGAAGTAAAAGCGATAGCAAAAGACACTGGTTTCCCGGCGAGCAAGGTTCGCCCGCTGGCGGATATGGTGCGGGGCAAAACGGTTGAGGACGCCCTTAACCTTTTACAGTATACCCGCACACCTAAAGCGAAGTACCTCGCCAAGGTGGTGAAGTCTGCCGTTGCCAACGCCGAGAACAATTTCCAGATGGACCCCGCCGACCTTAAGGTCGTCAAGATATACGTAGATACCGCCAGGGCGGCACGCAGGTATCGCCCGCGGTCCAGGGGTAGAGCAAGCCCTATTTTAAAGAATTCCAGCCATATAACCGTGATAGTTGCGGAACAGGAGGCTTAATTGGGTCATAAAGTTCATCCTACAGGTTTCAGATTAGGCGTCATTAAAGACTGGCAGTCCAAGTGGTATAGTGACGCGCACTATGCCGAGTTCATCCAGGAGGACAACAAGCTAAGGGACTACATCAAGAAGAAGTACCCCGAGGCGGCAATCTCGCTGGTGGAAATAGACCGCCAGGCTAAAGACGTAACTATCACATTACACACCGCCCGGCCGGGCATCGTCATCGGCAGGGGCGGCCAGCGCGTTGACGAGATGCGCCAGCATCTTGAAGACTTGATTAGCAAGAAATTACGTTTGAACATACAGGAAATCCGCCAGCCGGAACTGGACGCCTACCTTGTAGCGCGATCGGTGGCGGAGCAGATAGAGCGCCGCGTGGCTTACCGGCGCGCCATGAAACAGGCTATCTTCCGGACGATACAGTCCGGCGCTAAGGGCATTAAAATAAGCGCCGCCGGCAGACTGGCCAATGCGGAAATCGCACGACGGCAGACGCTGCACGAGGGACAGGTTCCCCTGCACACGCTGCGCGCAGATATTGATTATGGTTTTACCGAGGCGCACACCACGCTGGGGCGCATCGGGGTAAAGGTTTGGATTTATAAGGGACAAGTTCTGCCGGAGATGAAGATGGCCGAAGAAGAAAAACCGGCCGAAGCTGCGGCCGAACCGGCGGCACCTCCACAGACCGAAAAGCGCATGGAAGAAGCGATAAAAGCAGCCACCGCAGCCGCAGAAGAAAAACCGGCTAAAGAAAAGACTGAAGAACCTAAGGAAAAACCAGCCAGGGCTAAAGCCGCCGCCGAAGAGACAGAAGAAAAAGCGGCAAAGCCCAAGGCTAAGAAAGCAACCAAAGCGACCGAAGAGAAAAAACCGGCGGCTAAAACCGCTGTCAAGAAAATCAAGAAGGCAGAAAAAGCAGAGGAAGCCGAAGAAACCGAAGCTAAAGCCGCTAAAAAGACAAAAAGCGTAGCCAAGCCTAAGGAAGAGGAAGAGGATGCAACAGCCGAAGAGAGTTAAATTCCGCAAGATGCAGCGCGGCAGTATGGCCGGACAGGCAAACTCCGGCAACACAGTTGCCTACGGTGATTACGGCCTGCAGGCGCTGGAGCCGGCATGGGTAACCGCCGCACAACTGGAAGCCGCACGCCGCGCAATAACGCGCCATATCCGCCGCGGCGGCCAGGTATGGATACGGGTATTCCCGGATAAGCCCGCCACCAAGAAACCGGCGGAAACCCGCATGGGCTCCGGCAAGGGTTTGCCGGACCACTGGGTAGCCGTAATCAAGCCCGGCAGAATCATGTTCGAGATGGCGGGGGTAGGAGAAAAGATAGCCAAAGACGCCATTAGATTAGCGGCGCAGAAACTGCCTCTAAGAACCCGATTTATCGGAAAGGACAGCATCGCTTCCGGCAGCGACGCGGCGAAGTAGGGGGAATAAAGTGGCGAAACTTGATGAAATAAGAACACATGATATATCGGCGCTGCAGAAACAGCTGGAAGACGCCCACCAGGAGCTGTTTAACCTGCGTTTCCGCCTCTCCACCAAACAGCTGGTGAACCACCGCGAGTTGCGGCGGGTAAGGCGGAATATAGCCCGCATCAAAACAATCATTAGAGAAAAAGAACTGGAAACCAAATAAAGTAGGAAGTTATGGAAACAAAACGTAAAACCAGAATCGGTAGAGTGATAGGCGACAAAATGGACAAGACGGTCATCGTGGCCGTTGACACGCCCAAGCGCCATCCATTATATAGAAAGACCGTCCGCAGAATCGTGAAGTATTACGCTCATGACGAAGAGAAGAAGAGTAAAGTGGGCGATACCGTAAAAATAGAAGAGACCCGTCCCCTCTCCAAGCTAAAGAGGTGGCGCGTGGTGGAAATAATAGTAAAAGGCGAAGTTGCCGAGATTAAACCGGAAGAAATAACGAATTAAGGTTTTGGTGGACTTAGAATGATTCAGACTAACAGCAGGTTAAAAGTAGCGGATAATTCCGGGGCGCGCGAGATTATGTGCATCAACATCCTCGGTGGTACCAAGCGGAAATACGCCTACCTGGGCGATACCATCGTCGCCTCGGTGAAAAAAGCGATACCTAATGCGGCGACGAAAAAAGGCGACGTAGTGCGCGCCGTGGTCGTACGGACGGCTCATCCCTTCCGCAGGCCGGACGGTTCGTACATCCGCTTTGACGAGAACGCCGCGGTTATCCTTAGCGACAAGAACAATCCCAGAGGGACGCGTATTTTCGGGCCGGTTGCACGCGAACTGCGAGACAAGCAATACACAAAAATCGTTTCGCTGGCGCCGGAAGTATTATAAAGGCAGTATTAGGAAATGAAAATTAGAAAAGACGATACAGTACTGGTCATAGCGGGGAAGGATAGAGGCAAAAAGGGCAAAGTGCGCTTCTCCTACCCTAAGGAAAGGCTATTGATAATCGAAGGCATCAATTTTATAAAGAAGCACTCTAAAGCCAAGGGGCAGGCGAAACAGGCCGGCATCATCGACATCGAAGAGCCGATGCACGTTTCCAAGGTGATGTACATGTGCAGTAAGTGCAACAAGCCGGTGCGCCTCGGCTCTAAGAAACTGGAAGACGGACGGAGTGTCAGATTCTGCCGCAACTGCAACGAGGTGGTTGATTAATGGCTAGATTAAAAGATAAATACCGCAAGGAAGTAATACAGCGCATGATGGAAACCAGCGGCTACAAGAATGTCATGCAGGTGCCGCGCCTGGAGAAAATAGTAGTGAACATTGGGATGGGTGAAGCCATCGCCAACGCTAAAGCGCTGGAATCGGCGGAGGCGGACCTGATGGCGATTACGGGACAGCACATATTGACGACGCGCTCCAAGAAAGCCATCGCCAACTTCCGCTTGAGAGAGGGGATGCCCATCGGGCTTAAGGTGACGCTGCGGGGGGAGAGGATGTGGCATTTCTTCGATAAATTGATTAACGCCGTTCTGCCCCGCATGCACGAGTTCCAGGGTGTGGCAACGGATTCCTTTGACGGCCGCGGCAATTATACGCTGGGACTTAAGGAACAAATCCTGTTCCCGGAAATCGAATACGATAAAGTGGACAAGATACGCGGCATGGAGATTTCGATAATCACAACGGCGAAAACCGATGAAGACGGCAAAAATCTGCTAAGTCTGCTCGGGATGCCTTTTGCTAAGGATGGGGAGAACTAATGGTAAAAAAATCGCAAATATTAAAATCGCAGCGAACGCCAAAATTTGAATCACGCAAGCATAACCGCTGCAAGATTTGCGGCAGGCCCCGCGCCTACATACGCAAGTTTGGGATATGCCGGATATGCTTTCGGGGATTGGCGCTCGATGCACAGCTACCCGGCGTGAGAAAATCCAGCTGGTAAGCCAAAGAAGTTTATTTTGGTAGGTGATGTTACTGTGACAGATCCAATAGCTGATATGTTAACCAGAATACGAAACGGTATCATGGTACGCCATGACAGCGTACAGGTTCCTGCATCCAAAATTAAGATGGGTATTGCTAAAATCCTCAAAGATGAAGGCTTTATCAGCGACTTTGAGGTAGTTAAAGGCAAGACTCACAAGATGATTAAGGTGCAACTGCGTTACTTAGATAACAATAAGCCGGCGATATCCGGCCTGAAGCGCATAAGCAAGCCGGGACTGCGAATGTATGTGCATAAGCGGGAGATTCCGCGCGTTTACGGCGGGCTTGGCATTGCCATCCTTTCGACCTCACAGGGGTTGAAGACGGGGCAGCAGGCCTGGCATCAGAAGTCCGGCGGAGAGCTATTATGCTACGTGTGGTAAACAAATACTGGAGCGATTTGTATGTCTAGAATAGGAAAATTACCGATAACGATACCCGACGGGGTAACGGTGGATATAGCGGGGACGGAAGTTACCGTTAAGGGCCCCAAGGGGGAACTTAAACAAACGATGCCCCCGGATATAAAAATCACCAAGGAAGACAAACGTCTGGTGGTGACCAGGCCCAGCGATAACAAAAAACACCGCGCTTTCCACGGTTTGACCCGCGCCCTGCTGGCGAACATGGTGGAAGGCGTCTCCAAGGGCTTTGAGAAATCGCTGGACATCGTGGGGGTGGGCTACAGAGCAGAACTGACCGGCGATAAACTGATGCTGCGGTTGGGTTTTGCGCATCAGGTTGAAGTGAAACCGATGCCGGGCCTTAAGCTAGCGGTGGAGGGGACGAATAAAATAAAGGTAAGCGGTATAAGTAAAGAAGACGTCGGGCAAATGGCGGCGGAAATCCGCGCCCTGAGGCCCCCGGATCATTATAAAGGCAAGGGTATTAAATATACCGGAGAAAAAGTACGCATTAAACCGGGCAAAGCCGGTAAAGTAGTTGGCAGGCAATAAGATGAAAAAATCCCAAACCAGAGAAGCAAGAATAAGAAGGCACCACCGGGTCAGGGAAAAGGTTAGCGGCACCAAAGAGCAGCCGCGGCTCTGCGTCTTCCGCAGCACTAATCACATCTATGCACAGGTGGTTGACGATACCGAAGGGCGCACGCTGGTGGCTGCCTCGACGCTGGACGAAGAAGTAGTCAAGGACAGCAAGAAGAACAAAACCAGCCAGGCGGAATCGGTGGGGACGCTTTTAGCCAAGCGCGCCACCGAGAAGAAAATCAGCCAGGTAGCCTTTGACCGCGGAGGATTCAAGTATCACGGCCGGGTAAAAGCCCTGGCAGAAGCAGCCCGCAAGGGAGGGCTTAAGTTCTAAGAGAGGGTACGATGAAGCAACCATTAAGCCGGATAGATTCGGCCGAACTAAATCTTAATGACAAGCTTATTAACGTCAACCGCGTTGCCAAGGTTATGAAGGGCGGCAAGCGGCTGCGTTTCAGCGCGCTAGTCGTCACCGGTGATGGCGAAGGGCACGTTGGTCTGGGCATCGGCAAAGCCAACGAAGTTCCTGCCGCCATCAGCAAGGGCGGCGCGCAGGCGAGAAAGAATTTAATTAAAGTGCCTTTAGCCGGCAGCACGATTCCTCATGAGATTACGACGCGCTTTGGGGCGGCGACGGTTGTTTTAAGACCAGCCGTGCAGGGCACTGGCGTAATTGCCGGCGGCAGTGTGCGCGCCGTGCTCGAAGCCTGCGGCGTGAAGGATATTTTAGCTAAATCGTTGGGGAATTCCAACCACATCAACGTAGCGCGGGCGACGATGCTGGCGCTGACCCAACTGCGGAACCCCAAAGAAGAATTAGCCAGACGGCGGGCGCCAGATGCCCCTAAGGAGGCGGCTGCCAATGAGTAAGATACGCGTTACCTGGATTAAAAGCGCCATCGGCTATGAAAAACGCCAGCTAAGAACTATAAAGTCGCTGGGATTTCACCGGCTGAACGAGAGCGTTGTTGTTGAAGATTCGAACCCGGTGCGTGGTATGATAAATAAAGTCAGGCACCTGGTTAGAGTGGAGGAAGAGCTTGGTAAAACAAAATGAATTAGCTCCGTCCCCCGGCTCCAGACGCCCTGCTAAACGCGTCGGCCGCGGCGACGGCAGTAATCGCGGCACCTATTCCGGACGCGGCTGTAAAGGTCAGAAGTCGCGCGCAGGCTATAAGATACGCCCCGGCTTTGAAGGCGGTCAGCTGCCCTTAATCAAGCGTCTGCCCCGTAAACGCGGCTTTACCAACATTTTCCGCGTAGAATACAGCCTGGTCAGCATTGACGACCTTAATACATTTAAAGACGGCAGCACCATTAGCGCCAAGGAACTAAAAGAGGCGGGGATTATTAAGACGCTGGTAAAACCGATTAAAATTCTGGCGGGTGGAAAAATCGACCATGCCGTCACGATTAAAGCAAATAAATGTTCAGTTTCCGCCAAGGCGAAGATAGAAGCCGCCGGTGGCAAAGTTGAGGAGGTTAAGGATGCAGCAAAAGTCTAGCCGTCCCAGACTTCTCCAGGCAATGCTGGATGCTTTCAGCTTGCCCGACCTCCGGAAAAGAATACTGATTACCATTGGTATTCTGGTGGCGTTCCGTTTTATCTGCCACGTTCCGCTGCCGGGCCTGAACCCCGACAACCTGAAGACCCTCTTTGAAAGCAATGCCCTGCTGGGCATGCTTGACCTGTTCAGCGGCGGCGCAATGAAGCAGTTCAGCGTGGCTTCAATGGGTGTGTATCCATACATTACGGCATCCATTATTATGATTTTGCTGGTACCGGTTATTCCCAAGCTGCAGGCGCTATCGCAGGAAGGGGAAGCCGGCAAGAATAAAATCAATATGATAACCCACTGGCTGACGGTACCGCTGGCGGGTCTCTCCGGTTACGGACAACTGGTGATTCTGCAGCGCAGCGGCGCGGTAGACGCCAGTTCTCCAATGCTTACCGTTACGATTGTGTTTTCACTCATAGCAGGGACGATGTTCCTGGTGTGGCTGGGTGAGCTCATCACCGAGTACGGCATCGGCAACGGTATATCCATCATCATCTTCGGCGGCATTGTTGCCGGTTATCCTACGCTTATTCAGGAAGGCTTCCTGGCTAAAGACAACCCGATAGGGCTGGCGGTGTATATTGCCATAGTACTGGCGACTATTATATTAATCGTAATCTTTACCGAGGCGCACCGCAGAGTACCGGTTCAATATGCGCGGAGCGTCTTCCGCGGCGGCAAGATGTACCGTCAATCCGGCTCCACGCACATACCCCTGCGTGTTAACGCCTCCGGCATGATCCCGTTAATCTTTTCCATGTCACTGATGCTGTTCCCGGGCATCGTGGCAAGCTACTTCGATACCGGGTCGGGGTTTGCCCATTCGATTGTGCAGTGGTTTAGTCCTAACACCGATTTACCGATAGGCATCTTCTACTGGGCGATGTACTTCTTATTGTCGGTGGCATTTACGTTCTTCTATACCATCATCACATATCAGCAGCAAGACCTGCCCGGCACGCTGCAAAGGCAGGGCGGGTTTATTCCCGGCATCAGGCCGGGCAAGAATACAGAGTCTTACATAAACGGCGTAATCAACCGCATAACCTGGGCGGGCGCGCTCTTCCTGGCTTTTGTGGCGGTAATGCCCTTCTTGGCGCGCACCGTGACCAACGTACAACAAATCCAGCTTTCATCGCTGGGCCTGTTAATCGTGGTGGGTGTAGTGCTTGATACCATGAAGCAGCTCGAAGCCCAGCTGGTGATGCGGCGTTACGAAGGGTTTATTAAGTAATAGGAGCAAGGGTGTATATTGTTCTCCTGGGAGCTCCAGGGGCAGGCAAGGGAACACAAGCAGCGATGCTCGTGGAGGCAATGGGGCTGGTTCAGGTAGCTTCCGGCGACCTCTTCCGCAAGGCGCTCCAGCAGGAGACAGAGCTTGGTAAAACCGCCAAGCTGTATATGGAAAAGGGACAGCTTGTCCCGGACGAAATTACCATTAAGATGGTTTTGGAGAGGCTGGGAGAGCCGGATTGCAAAAAGGGAGTAATTCTGGACGGCTTCCCAAGGAACATAAAACAGGCAATGGCCCTGGATAAAGCTCTAGACGAGCAGTCCGAGGGAATAGATAAAGCGGTATATATAAAGGTAACAGAAGGAGAACTAATAAAGAGGCTGGGCGGGCGCTGGGTTTGCCGCAATTGCCAGACGTCCTACCATGAGACGGAGAATCCTCCTAAAGTCACCGGCAAGTGCGACCGTTGCGGCGGTGAATTGTACCAGCGCGACGACGATAAACCGGAAACGGTGAGAAAAAGGCTGGAGGTTTACTTCGCCGAGACGGCCCCGCTGATTGAGTACTACACCAAAGCGGGAAAACTGCTGGAAGTAAACGGCGAAGGCAGCGCGGCGGAGGTAAACAAGAGACTTTTAGCTGCCTTGAGTTAAGGGAATACTCATTAATGACCATTGAAGTAAAGTCGAACGAGGAAATAGTGGTAATGCGGGAGTCCAATAGGATTGTCGCAGAAGTACTTAGAATATTAGTAAAACATATAGAACCGGGCATGAAGACAAAGGAAATGGACATCATAGCGGAACAGGAATTAAAGAAACGAGGCGCCGAATCCTCTTTTAAGGGATATCGCGGCTACCCGGCTACTATCTGCGTTTCTATTAACGACCAGATAGTGCACGGGATACCGGGCAACAGGGTCTTTAAAGAGGGCGACATAGTTTCGCTGGATTTTGGCGCTAAGTATAAGGGCTTCCACGGCGACGCCGCGCTGACCGTACCCGTCGGCAAGGTAACACCGGAAGCGCAGCGGCTGCTCGACACCACGCGGGAATCGCTGGAAGTAGGCATCGCCGCAGCTAAAGCCGGGGGCAGGCTGGGCGACATTTCCGCCGCTATAGAAGCTTATGCCGAATCGAAAGGTTATTCGCTGGTGCGGGAATACACGGGGCACGGCATCGGACGCAAGATGCACGAAGAGCCGCAGATACCAAACAGCACCCAGCCACCTTACGGACTGCCGGCAGGGACCGGCCCGGTTTTAAAAAAAGGAATGACGATAGCGCTGGAGCCGATGCTGAACATCGGGGACTGGCACACCAAAGTGGCGGAAGACCAGTGGACCGTGCTGACTGCCGACGGCAGCCTCTCGGCGCATTTTGAACATACAATAGTAATAGATGATGACCATGCAGAGGTATTAACAAAGGGCACTTATGACTAAGAAAGAAGCCATAGAGGTCGAGGGAACGGTAGTTGAGGCACTGCCCAACGCTATGTTCCGCGTGGAGTTGCCCAACAAGCACGAGGTGCTGGCGCATATCTCCGGCAAGATAAGAATGCACTACATCAGGGTGCTGCCCGGAGATAAAGTGCTGATAGAGCTATCGCCATACGACCTGAAACGTGGTAGAATCACCTATCGGCTAAAATAAGGAAAAGGTTGATATAATGAAGGTAAAAGCATCAGTAAAAGTCAGATGTGAAAAGTGCAAAGTCGTGAAAAGACACGGCATTGTAAGAATTATCTGCGACAACCCCAAGCATAAGCAGAGGCAGGGTTAAGGAGGGCATATGCCACGTATTTCTGGTATAGACATACCGGTCAATAAGCAGGCGTGGGTCTCGCTGCAGTATATTTACGGCATCGGGCCGAAAACCAGCTATGCGATATTAACGCAGGCGGGGATTACCCCGGAGACCAAGGTTAAAGACCTCACCGAGGCGGAAGTCAATAAAGTAAGAGAAATCATTGACAAGACGTACCGCGTAGAGGGCGAACTGAGGAAAGAGATAACCTTAAACATCAAACGCCTGACGGAAATCGGGAGTTACCGTGGTGCAAGACATCGCCGCGGCCTGCCTGCACGGGGTCAACGAACGCGCACTAACGCCCGCACCAAGCGCGGCCAACGCAAGACGGTAGCCGGCCGTGGACAAAAGCGCGGCGCTACCAAGAAATAAAGTTGAGAGCGGAACAAGGAGGATAGGGTGCCACAGAAAAGAAAAACCAAGTCCAGAAAGCGGGAACGCAAGGCAGTTCCTACCGGCAGGGCTTATGTACAATCGAGTTTTAATAATACCATCGTAACCCTGACCGATCCGCAGGGCAACGCGCTGGGCTGGGGAAGCTCCGGCACAGCGGGGTTCAAAGGCTCGCGCAAGGGCACGCCCTACGCCGCCCAGATGGCGGCGCGCGACGCGGCCCGCAAGGCGATGGTGCATGGTTTACGGCAGGTGGAGGTTTATGTGAAAGGTCCGGGCAGCGGCCGCGAAGCGGCAATACGCTCGCTGCAGGGCTCGGGGCTTTACATCACCGGCATTAAGGATATCACACCGATACCCCACGCCGGCTGCCGCCCGCCGAAACGGAGAAGGGTATAAAAGGGGAAGTTTATGGCTAGATATACAGATGCAGTCTGTCGGTTATGCCGGCGTAATAACGAGAAGCTCTTTTTAAAGGGCGCACGGTGCTTCACTCCCAAGTGCGCGATGGACAAGCGTCCTAAAGCACCGGGGCAGGCCACCAGCCGACGGCGCCGCAGATTTTCCGACCGCGCTTTACAGCTGCGTGAAAAGCAGAAGGCACGTTATTCCTACGGGATGCTGGAACGCCAGTTCAAACGTACCTTCAAACTGGCGGAAAAACAGGCCGGCATCACCGGCGAGAACCTGCTGGTGCTCCTGGAGCGGCGGCTGGATAATGTAGTTTACCGGCTGGGCTTCGCGGATTCACGCGCGCAGGCACGGCAGTTAGTAATGCACGGCCATATCCTGCTCAATGAAAAAAAGGTTGATATTCCCTCGACCCTCATTAAAGAGGGCGATACGATAAGCTGGCGCGAAGGCAGTAAGAACAGTGAATATTACAAAATCCTGGCAGAGTCCATCGAAGCCAAGGAAGTTTTAAGCTGGTTAAGTCTTAACAAACAAAGCATGGTCGGCCAGGTGGTGTCATTACCCACTCCCGACCAGGTCGATGCCAAGTTCGACGGCAAGGCTGTAATCGAGTACTACTCGCGGTAGCACAGCAAAAAAGGAGGTAGTGCATTGGCTGGACTATTAGTCCCAAAAATCGAATGCACCGAACAGGCAGAAAAGTTCGGACGGTTCGTTGCTGAACCGCTGGAGAAGGGGTTTGGAATTACGCTGGGTAATTCCTTACGCCGCGTATTACTTGGCTATCTCCCCGGGGCGGCTGTAACTCAAGTCAGGATTGACGGCGTACAGCACGAGTTCACGGTTATCCCCAACGCCAAAGAAGATGTAATTGAATTCCTGCTTAATGTTAAAGAAATCAGGCTAAAGCCTTTATCCGACCACGGCAGCACACTGATACTGGAAAAAACGGGCGAGGGAAGAGTTTGCGCTTCCGATATTAAACAATCAACGGATTTTGAAATAACCAACCCGGAGCTTTGCTTAATTACCCTCAACAGCTCGAAAGCCAAGCTCTATGTTGAGCTGGACGTCGAGCTGGGGGCTGGTTTCCAGGCGGCGGAATCGACAGACAACATGCCGGTAGGCACGATTCCGGTGGACGCCATCTTCTCGCCGATACGCAAGGTCAACTACAACGTTGAGCCGATGCACTTCGGGCGGGAAACGAGCCGTGAAAGACTGGTGATAGACGTCTGGACGGACGGCACGATATTACCGGTGGACGCGGTTAGCAACGCCGCCGATCTTTTAATCGAGCAGCTGACGCCCTTTGTGGATTACGTTAAGATATCGCAAATGAAGGACGAGGAGCGGTTAATCCGCCTCTCCATCCCGGATGAGAAATATAATATGCCCGTTGACCAGCTGGACCTCTCGGTGCGGACGATGAACTGCTTAAGGCGCAGCAATATCGCCACCGTCGGCGAGCTTATCGCCAAAGGGCCTAAAGAGCTTTTAAAGCTGCGCAACTTCGGGCAAAAGTCGTACCAGGAAATTGATGACAAACTCGCCTCAATGGGGCTGTCGCTCAACCCCAAGATGGAACCGTTGGACGACGAAATAATCGAAGATGAAGTGGAAGAAGAAGAGGAAGAAGTAAAACCTAAGGCCAAGAGTAAAAAGAGAAAAGCAGATACGGAATAAACACGGAGTACTTGAAATATGAGGCATAATATTGCAGGAAAAAGTTTAGGCCGCAGTTCCGGCCACCGCCGGGCGATGTATCGCAATTTGGTTACGTCGCTGCTGCGGCAGGAAAAAATCGTTACCACCGAGGCTAAAGCCAAAGAGGTACGCAGCATGGCGGAAAAAATGATTACATTAGGCAAGAAAAGCGGTTTAAGTTCCTACCGCCAGGCGCTAACGTTTATCATGGACAAAAAAGTAACGGAAAAGGTCTTTTCTGAACTTGGCCCGCGCTATCAGGAACGCAGCGGCGGCTACACCCGCATTACTAAACTTGAGGCAAGGCTGGGTGACAACGCGCCGATGGTGCAGCTGGAGCTGGTAAAATAGGCTGTTGGAAGCACCAATGGCGGCAGACGCAAAAGCCGGCGCTAGAATCATTTTAATAATTGAATATAACGGCACGAATTATCACGGCTCTCAGTACCAGGCTAACGCACCGACGGTGCAGGGGGAGCTGGAAAAAGCGTTAAAAAAACTAACAAGGGAAAGGATTAGAATTAAAATAGCCAGCCGGACGGACGCCGGAGTCCATGCCCGAGGGCAGGTAATAGGCTTTGACACGGAAAAAAAACTCCCGTTAAAGTCGTTCATCGACGGGATGAACTACCACCTGCCGGAGGATATAGCGGTGAGAGGGGCATATAAGGCGGAGGCGGACTTCGACGTGAGGCGACGGGCAGTCAGCCGGGAGTACCGGTACTGCATTCACAACAGCCCGACGCGCTCCCCTCTTAAAGAGGGCACAGCCTGGAGACTCGGCGGCAAGCTAAACATCGCGGCAATGCAGGAAGCCTGCGAAGCTTTAGTCGGACGGCACGACTTCACTTCCTTCGTCGGGAGCGAGACAGTCGCCAAGGAAAAACGGACAGTCCGGGATGTTTTTAGAGCGGCAATAACCCAGGATGGGGAAATGGTGATGTTCGACATCACAGCCAATTCGTTCTTACCCCATCAGGTTCGTAATATGATAGGTTGTTTAGTTAAAGTGGGACAGGATAAGATGACAGTAGCGGAATTTAAACAAGTAATTGAATCCAGGACTCCCGGGCTAGCCGGGCCGAC
>JAQTMM010000033.1 GCA_028714335.1 Dehalococcoidales bacterium | reverse complement strand
TCTTCAAAGAACTGAATTATCTCCAGTGTGAACTTATTCTTTCTGGTATCATTTAGCTGAATCAGCCCAACGATGGTATCCCCTGAGCGGATTGGTATAAGGGCTACTGACTCATAGCCTTCGCTATTGCATTTGTTCCGTGTGCGCGCCTGACGATCTTTTTCAGTGGTACTGGCAAGAAGCTCGGTTGTATTGTTTGTCCAAAAGCTTCCTCTCTTGGTAAAGAAGGGTTTTTTCGGGTCGAACCGCCCGGAAATTATATTACCGCACATGCATTCTAGAATAGGATTGCCTTTGTCATCCCTCAATAACTGGCCGTTAAGGTCCAAAGCGCAGAGTCTGTTCTCTGTCTCTACATGCCCATCCACGAACCCGTTGGTTGAGATATAGGGATAATCTTCGCCTTCTTTTAACCGGATGCCCACTGCCTCAACTGAAGCAAAACCCTTTATCACCAACAATATTTCCTGCAGAATATCCGTGCGCTGTTCCGGCTTATTTAGTATTTCCAGGATTTTTATCATTAGATCTTGTTGAGATATCAACCGTTTACGCTCGGTGATATCGCGGCAAACGCAGAAGACTAGTTTCTGCCCCCCGAAAACCGCCCCATTGGAGCTGATTCCTACGTCGATGGTAGTCCCGTCTTTACGCCGGTGCTGTGTTTCAAAATGGTCGCCCTTTGCATCCACCGTCCGTATCATCTCGACCACTTGCTCTTTGGGGTACAAGAACTCCCAGTCGAACACGTACAGGCCTTTTACTTCCTCGGACGTATAACCCAGCATGTCGCAAAAACGCTGGTTGGCTTCATATACCTTGCCGTCCTGGTCAAGGACTACAATGCCGTCGCTGGACTGCTCGATAAGTATGCGCTTGCGGGTTACTTCGTCCTCTAATGTCTGCTCAACATTTTTCCGGCTGGTCATATCGCGGACAATAGCGATATCAACTGTCTCCCCCCTTAAGTTCATCAGGCTGGCGCTGATTTCAACACTAATATTGCTGCCATTTTTCGCTACCAGGATGGCTTCGTATCTTTCTTGCGCCTTCCCCCCGGAAACCCTCTTTTTGTAGATATCGGCCATTTTCTTTTTAGATTCTGGGGAAACGAAATCTAGGAAGGGTTTACCGATTGCCTCTGCTTCTGTGTAATCAACCATTTCCAGCATCTTGGTATTACAGTATTGGATTAATCCTTGCTGTACGAACACTATGCCGTCATTGCCGTGTTCTACGATGCTGTGGAACCTCTCTTCGCTTTCCTTTTCTCCCTCTTCCGCCCGCTTGCGTTCGGTAATATCTTCAATCATGGTCAAGTAACCCAATGGTTTGTCGTTTTTATCACGCACTATTGTTACTATCAGGTTTTGCCAGATTATCTCCCTGTTTTTCCTGTAACCCCGCTTTTCTCGGTTAAAATACTTGATTTTACCTTTCGCCAATTTTTCCAGATTCGCATCATCATCGGTTTCTCCAGGGTAATTGATATCCTTCAAATCCATCGAGCGTAATTCTTTTTCGGTGTAGCCCAGCATCTGGCATAATTGATCATTGACAAATATTACTTTGTAATCTAATCCGGAAAACATGATGCCAATCGGCCCCTGCTGGAAAATCCCCCGGAATCTCTCCTCACTTTCCCTTAACGCCTCCTCCGCCCGTTTCCGCTCGGTGATGTCCTGGTAAAGCGCCATGAATTGCCGTTCTCCGCCCCACATTACCTCCCGCCGGAACACCTGCAGGTGCCTGACTTCACCATCCGGCCGTTTGATACTGACTTCATATTCAGATGGGACGAATTCCTTAAGCGTCCTTTTTTTCTTTCTTTGCTGGTGGGCTTCATAACTTTCCGGTGTGTAGAGTTTATCGCGGGGCACTGCCGCCAGTTCCTGTGGGGTTTTATAGCCGCATATGTCCAAAATCGCCTGGTTGGCATAAATCAGAGAGCCTTCTGCGGTAATGATGCGTACGCCCAAGGGGCTGGCGTCTATCAGGTTCTTGAAGTTTTGTTCAGAGGCTTTATAGGCTTCCAGATACTCTTTATTTTCCGATACGGAATTCAAGGCATTATTTTTGGCTTTTTGTAGCTTGGTCAGAAGAGCCTCGGTTTTTTCCAGCTTACCTTTCAGCTCTTCGTATGTCGGTTTCTTGGTGCTCATATTTCTGGTACCTCTCCTGAAGTATTTTCTTACCGGATACCATAAAATAAAAAGTCACTGTTTCCGCTGGCTTAATATTTTTGTGATGGGTTTTGGTTCTAAAGTTTATATTTATACTGAACACGTTGTCAAGTGTCAAACCGGTAATGCGGTATCAGCCATATGGCATGTATTTTGTACGTAAATCTCCCTTTTTCCAATCCACGCTAATGCAATAAAAATGACGTTATTTACCTTCTTTCCTAATGCCTCTCCTGCCCCGACGCTACACTTTTCTTGCATGTTTTTGGTACAATAAACTGGACAACACAAAATGAAAATAAAAAATGTCGGCATTTTATATCACCCCCGGGTGGAGATTACCCGTAAGAAAGCCAATGAAGTAATTGGCTTTATCAAACAACAGGGCATCAGCGCCTGGATATGTTCCGCCTGGGAAAAAGAAAAAATCCGCGACCTTCTTAAGGGCACCGATTTAGTCCTGACGGTTGGCGGTGATGGCACGATTCTCCGTGCCGTGCAGTCGGTCACCCCCGAGGCGACGCCGGTCACCGGCATCAATCTGGGCAAACTGGGCTTTCTTACCGAGCTTGACGCCGATGAAACCACCGCTAAACTGCCCCACCTGCTTTCCGGTAAGGGCTGGCTGGAAGAACGTGCCATGCTGCAGGTCGAACTTAAGTCAAAGGGTAAAAAACCCCGCGTCTTTCACGCCCTGAACGACGCTGTTGTCGGGCGCGGCGGCGTTGCCCGCATTATCCGCATCGAGGCTGCGGTGGACGGGCAGACTCTAACCACCTACCGGGCGGACGCGGTTATTGTCGCTACCGCCACGGGCAGCACCGGTTACGCTTTAGCGGCCGGGGGTCCCGTCATGCGCCCCCAGTCCCGCGACTTTCTAATGATGCCGGTGGCGCCGCATCTTTGCTTTGCCCATCCCCTCGTCCTGGAAGAAAACTCCGAGGTCGTATTGACCTTAAATACCTATCACGCCGCCACCTTGAGCATTGACGGGCATATCAATACCCCTCTGTCCGACGGCGATAGGCTGTTCCTCAGGCGCAGCCCCAATATAGCGCGGTTTTACCGCATCCGCCCCCGTGATTGTTTCTATCAAAATCTGGAAGACAAATTGAAAGGAAAACAAGGTGATTCAGATAGAAAAAGCTAAAATAGCCGATGCCCCCCAGATACACAAGCTGATTAACGGCTTTGCCGATAAAGGCCTGATGCTCCCCAGGCCGTTAAGTGAAATATATGAAAGTCTCCGCGACTTTTTTGTGGTCCGGGAGAATGATAAGGTTATCGCCTGCGCCGCTTTGCACGTCAGCTGGGAAGACCTGGCGGAAATCAGGTCTGCCGCTGTGGCGGAAGCCAACCAGCGTAAGGGCTGCGGCGCAAAACTCGTCGAGGCTTGCCTTAAAGAAGCCGCCGCTCTTGGCATCAAGACAATTTTCTGTTTCACCTACCAGCCGGAGTTCTTTAAAACCCAGAAGTTCGTTGATGTTGAAAAAATGGAATTGCCGCGCAAGGTGTGGTCGGACTGTCTGCGTTGCCCCAAGTTCCCCAACTGCGACGAAATTGCGCTGATTTACCATGCCGAATAGGAAAACTGAAATAAAACCGGAAAAGACGCTTTCGAGTAAATATATCTTTAAAGGCGCAGCCATTAACCTGCGGCTCGATGCCGTCAGGACAGGCGACGGGCGTCATACCACCCGGGAAATCGTTGAGCATGAGGACGCCGTAGTTATCGTGCCCATTGATTCTAAAGATAACGTTCTGCTGGTCAGCCAGTTCCGCACGCCTTTAGGCAAGAATCTTTTAGAGGTTCCCGCCGGCGGCATTGATAAAGGCGAGGACGCCGAAGCCGCTGTTATCAGGGAAATGCAGGAAGAGACCGGTTATATGCCGCGTAAAGTGGTGTTTTTAGCCGGCTTCCATTCTGCCCCCGGCTTCACCAATGAATACTTGCACTGTTATCTGGCGATGGACCTGAAGCCCTCCCGCCTTGAAGCCGAAGACACCGCCGGCATTGAGGTTATACGCGTACCATTAGCTAAAATCAGGGAAATGATATTCTCCGGCGAGATTCAGGACGCCAAGAGCATCGCGGGCTTGTTATTAACGCTGGAGTATCTTAAGAAGAAATAACCGTTATTGCGAGTCCTTCCACAGAAGGACGTGGCAATCTCAATGTTCATCGAGATGGATCCCAGCCTACGCTGGGATGACCTCTGCAGAGGTCAATTTTCCCACTTAAGCGGACGTCCGCCCAGCAGGTGAATGTGCAGGTGCTGTACCAGTTGCCCCCCGTCCTCCCCGCAGTTAATCGTTAGCCTGTAGCCCCGCTCCGCCAGCCCCTGTTCTTTAGCGACTTTGTTCGCCGCCGCCACCATTTTCCCCACCAGCAGTGCATCGGCGTCTGTCATCGTTGTCAGCGACGCTATATGCTTAATGGGAACCACCAGCAGGTGAACCGGAGCCGCCGGGTTGATGTCCGCAAAGACGGCTACGTCATCGTCGCGGTAGGCAAACTTGGACGGTATCTCCCCGGCGATAATCTTACAGAAAATACAATCATTGTTTTGAGGGTTCATATGAATACCCCCCTTTTATTTTCTCTTAATCCCTCTCCCTCGACGGGAGAGGGCAGGGTGAGGGTGTTTAATACTAAAGGTCAGTCCATGTCGGCTGGTTGTAAACATCCTGCATCGTCCAGGTGGTGGCTTTGCCCTTGAGCCGCATAACGCCCATATTATCCAGGCTTGTCTTTTCATAGACTGGTTGCAGGAAGGGGCGTTTTGACACGATTTCCTTTTTCAGCGCTTCGTCTTCCACAATTTCCACCTTACCCCTGACTCTTACCTGGGTTCCCTTGGCATAATAACAGGCTTCAATCTCGGGGTTTTTAGCCAGTTGTTTAAAGACGTCTTTATTTTTACCGGTATAGAAGATTAGCCCTTTTTCGTCGGCGCGGAAGGTGTCCATACCGCGTACCCTTGCGGCCGTGCCGTCTACCGTCGCCATAAAGCTGATGGGATTAGCTGTAATGAACTCTAAAATTTCCTTTTTATCCATTTTCTTTACCCCATTTTCTTTATTACGGCGTCCGCCACCTGCGATGTCCCCACCGAGCCGGGGTCGTCGCGCCGCTCTTTCATGTCGTAGGTGACGCTTTTGCCTTCTTTAATCACGGCGGCAATAGTGCTTTCCAAACGGTCCGCCGCTTTTACCTCCCCGATGTGCCTTAGCATCAGCACCCCGGAGAGCATCATCGCCATCGGGTTGACTTTGTTTTGCCCGGTGTACTTGGGCGCGCTGCCGTGGGTCGGCTCGAAGAGGCTTATCCCCTCCCCAATGTTTGCCCCCGGCGCTAAGCCCAAGCCCCCCACCAGCCCCGCGCACAGGTCGGAGACGATGTCCCCGTATAAATTCGGCAGAACTATCACGTCGTATTCCTGCGGGCGGCGCACCAGCTGCATGCACAGATTGTCTATCAGCGCCTCCCCGAACTCGATGCCCGGGTAGTCTTTAGCGACTTCCCGCGCCGTGCTCAAGAACAACCCGTCGGAGAACTTCATGATATTGGCTTTGGTCACCGCCGTTACCTTTTTACGCCCGTACTTTTTAGCGTATTCAAAGGCGTACTTCACGATGCGTCGCGTGCCGCTTTCGGTAATCATCTTGATGCTGATGCCGGAATCGGCTTTAATGACATTACCCTTTTGTTTATTGATAAACGCAATCAGGTCTATAGCTTCCGGCGTGTCTTTTTCATACTCCACACCGGCGTAAAGGTCTTCGGTGTTTTCCCTGACGATGACGATATCAATATCTTTATAATGCGTGGGCGCACCAGTATAGCTCTTACAGGGGCGCAAGCAGGCGTATAGGTCCAGCGACTTGCGTAAAGCCACGTTGACGCTTCTAAAACCCGTCCCGATGGGCGTGGTAATGGGCCCCTTTAGCGCCACTTTATTCTTCCTGATGGATGCCAGCACCGATTCCGGCAGGGGCGTCCCTTCTTTTTCCATGACGTCCGCCCCGGCATTCACCACTTCCCAGTCAAACTTAACGCCCGTGGCTTCCAGCACCCGCCGCGTTGCCTCGGTGATTTCCGGCCCCACCCCGTCTCCCGGTATTAACGTTACTTTATATGCCACTTTAACCCCTTAAACTACAATGTCCCCGTGTTTCTTTACGTAATTGATTATACCGCCCTCGTTGAGAATCTTCAGCATAACTTCCGGCATCTTCCCAAAGGTCAGCTTATTGCCGTTGGTAATGTCTTTTACCGTCCCCGCCGTCAGGTCAACCTCTAACTCGTCGCCGTCGCTGATTTTATCCGTGTCGCAAATCAAAACCGGCAGCCCCAGGTTGATGGCGTTGCGGTAGAAAATCCTTGCCACGCTTTTCGCCAGTATGGCGCTGACGCCCGCCATCTTGATGACCAGCGGCGCGTGTTCGCGACTGGACCCCAGCCCGAAGTTATTGCCTCCCACCACAAAATCCCCCGCTTTTACCTTTTTCACAAAATTCACGTCGGCGTCTTCCAGAACATGCTTGGCCAGCTCCGGCAGATTGCTCCGCAGGGGTGCATAGCGCCCTGGTATGATATGGTCGGTGGATATACTGTCCCCGAATTTGTGCGCTTTGCCTTTAAGCATTACATCACCTCCCGCGGGTCGGTAATTTCACCCGTTAGCGCCGAAGCCGCCGCTGTTGCCGGGCTGGCAAGGTAGATAAAGCTCTTGGGATTGCCCATCCGCCCTTCGAAGTTCCTGTTGGCGGTGGAAAGGCAGGCCTCGCCGTCGCCCAAAGCCCCCTGGTGCAGCCCCATGCAGGGCCCGCAGCCGGGCGGCAGTATTGTTGCTCCGGATTCTATCAAACTCGTTATATAACCCTTTTCTATCGCCGCCGTCATTATCCTCCGTGACGCCGGTCCCACAATCAGCCTGACGCCTTTGGCGGGCTTTTTGCCCTTTAAAATGGATACGGCAACCGCCAGGTCTTCCATCCGGCCGTTGGTACACGTGCCGATGACTACCTGCTGTATCTTGGTGTCTTTTAAGTCTTTAGCCAGCGCTGTGTTGTCCACCCGGTGCGGCTTGGATACCGTCGGCTCCAGCTTATTGGCGTCTATCTTAATCGTTTTTTCATAAACAGCATCGGCGTCGGCCTCTAACGCTTTATAATCATTGCCCCGCTCCACCGATTTTAAAAATTGCTTCGTCGTTTCGTCTGCGGCGAAGATGCCCGCTTTGGCTCCGGCTTCCACCGCCATATTGGCGATGGTGAAACGCCCGGTCATGCTCATTTTTTTAATGGTGCCGCCGTGGAACTCCAACGATTTATAAGTCGCGCCATCGGCGCCTATCGTGCCTATCAGGTGCAAAATCAGGTCTTTGGCGCTAACCCATTTCGGGAAGTTGCCGTCCACCTGCACCTTGAACGATTCCGGCACGCGGAACCAGTTCTTGCCGAGCCCCATCGCTACTGCAACATCGCTCGAGCCCATGCCGGTGGCGAAGGCGCCTAAAGCCCCCGCCGTCGTCGTGTGCGAATCCGCTCCCACCACCACGTCGCCCGGCCGCGTGAAATCCTCCTGCACTACCTGGTGGCAGACTCCTTCCCCGATATCCGATAGCTTGCACCCGCATTGGTCGGCGAATTCGCGTAACAGCATGTGGTCGTTGGACTGGTTGGCGTTGGGGCTGGGTACCGCGTGGTCGATGAACAGCACTGTCCGCTCCGGGTTCGCCAGCTTGCTCATGCCGCTGCTCTGGAACTGCCGCACTGTTAAAGGCCCGGTGGTGTCTTGCACAAATGCTAAATCCACGCTGGCAATGACGATATCGCCGGCTTTAGCGTCGGTGCCGCTTTTTGCGCTTAGTATTTTTTCTGCTAATGTCTTACCCATATATCACACAGTATATCCTCTCTGGTCTCTCTTTTAAAAGGAGCAGAATCTTAATAATACGCGCTGTATTTCTCGATGATTATATCTTCGCCGTAAAAATACCTGATTATCTGCTCGCAAGTGTAACCCTGCTCCGCCGCCAGGGCGTTAGCCTGGATTTGTCCCATGCACCCCCGGTTATGCGGGGTCCGCGAAGGGGGATAAGAGTGGTTAAGCAGCGTTGTTTGCGTAATGTCGTTGCCGCTTTTACCCTCGTTATAGGTGACGTATTGTGCGGTGCTGGGTTTACCGCTTACGTAGCAGCTGCAAACGATGACGTTGGCGTACCTTAGAATTATGCCATTTGTTTCCCGGACTGCCCGCCTGATTTCCTCCTGTTTTTGCGGCGTCAGGTTATCCCACCTTGCCGGGTCGTACACCTGGTCGGTTTCGTAGTCATATACATCAAATAGAGTTGATCTCGGCTCGTATACCTTTTTGAAAAACGCGAACGTCCGCGCCGCTATTGCCTGCGCTTTAAACGATTCATAAGGGGCTTCGGGGTTTTCGCTGGCTACCACCACCGGCAGGTATTCGCTTTCCATGTCCAGCGTAGCAACCGTCCCATCGCCATGCTGGGACGTTTTTACTTTAATCGTTATCGCGGTAGCAATAAAGGTCTCGGTGACCGTAGCCGTTTCGGTAATCGTAGCCGTCTCGGTCTGTGTGGTCGTCGCAGTTTTCGTCGTCCAGGTGGTCTTGGTGACCACCGTTGTTAACGTGGTGGGATCGACCGCACATGAACAGGCAGCTACCACCAGTATTAAAATGCTTGCCAGCAATAATATTTTCTTTACCATATGTCTCTCTCATTGTGAAAACGGAATATTCCGCACCGTCTTATTACGTGAAGCGTGGCGCCTACATCGGTATGTTGCCGTGTTTCTTATGCGGGCGGCTTTCCTGTTTATCCTTTAGGGCCTCCAGTGCCGCAATGACTTTAGCGCGCGTCTCGCCCGGCTGGATGACGGCGTTAATGTAGCCCATCTTTGCCGCCACGTAAGGGTTGTACAGCAGCTCGCGGTAGTTCTCTATCAGTTCCTGCTCTTTGGCTGCTTTATCCTCCGCTTTTTCCAGCTCCGCCCGGAAGATAATCGGCGTCGCCGCTTCCGCCCCCATTACCGCAATCTCCGCCTGCGGCCACGCCAGCGTATAATCCGCCCCCAGCCCCTGGCTGCACATGGCAATATACGCCCCGCCGTAAGCTTTGCGCGTTATCAGCGTGATTTTCGGCACGGTCGCCTCGGCGTAGCACCACAATAGTTTGGCGCCGTGGCGGATGATGCCGCCCCACTCCTGGTGGCTCCCCGGCAAAAAGCCCGGTACGTCCGCTATCGTGAGTAGGGGAATATTAAAAGCGTCGCAGAACCTGATGAACCGCGTCGCCTTATCCGAGGCGTTGATATCCAGGCACCCGGCAAGATAGCTGGGCTGGTTGGCGATGATGCCGATAACCTGCCCGTTCATCCGCGCCAGGGCGGTAATCATATTCTGCGCCCACTGGCGTGAAGGCTCTAAAAACTCGCCGTTGTCCACTATCGCTTTAATAACATCCTTCATGTTATAGGTCTTGTTCGAGTTTTCCGGCAATATGGTGTCCAGCGCCTTATCCGCGCGGGTTGGGGTATCTTTAGTCGGAGTATAAGGGGGTTTTTCTTCGTTATTGGACGGCAGGTAGCTCAACAGCTTCTTTATTTCTTCGATTGCTTCCTGGTCGTTCTCGCAGGCGAACTGCGTCACGCCGCTTTTGGTGCTGTGGGTTAAAGCCCCGCCCAGCTCCTCGTTGGTGATTTCCTCGCTGGTGACGCTCTTTACCACCCCCGGCCCGGTAATGAACATATAGCTGGTTTTTTTCACCATGAAGACAAAATCCGTCATTGCTGGTGAATATACCGCGCCCCCCGCCGCCGGGCCCATCACGGCTGATATCTGGGGTATCACGCCGGATGCGCAGGAGTTGCGGAAGAAGATATTGCTGTAGCCGTCGAGGGCGTTAATGCCTTCCTGGATGCGCGCCCCGCCGCTGTCAATGAAGCCCACCATCGGAACCTTCATTTTCATCGCTAAATCCATGATGCGGCAGATTTTCCTGGCGTGCATTTCACCCAGCGTGCCGCCCCGTGCCGTGAAGTCCTGGGCGTAGGCGCAAACCGTCCGCCCGTTCACCTTCCCGAAGCCGGTTATCACGCCGTCGGCGGGTATGTTCACCTTATCCAGCCCGAAGTTGCTGGAGCGGTGCTGCACGTAAAGGTCGGTCTCCTGGAACGTCCCTTTGTCATAGAACAGGTCGAGCCTCTCCCGCGCCGTCAGCTTGCCGCTTTCGTGCTGCTTCTGGATGCTCTTTTCCCCACCCTGCCCCTTAAGTTCAGCTTCTAATTTGCTTAATTTTTCGCTTTTTTCGTTCAAGTTAACTCACCTCGCAGTTGTAGCTTGAAAACAAGTTAATGATATCATACAGGCAAATAGGGGGCAAATGAAAAAGGCGTGTCTTTGAGGTCTATTGATGCGTTGAACGCCGCCTCCCGTTAACGACGGCTAGATATGAACGAACACGGCGGTGAGGTGTTTGTCACCGTCCATGGTGATGATTATCGAGATGTCGGCGCTAAAAAAGACACCGTCCAGTTCCCAGTGGTCGAAGATGTAGTCCGTGCCAGCGGTAGCCGTCAGCGTAACCGATGTACCGCTGTCGTAAGTGCCGTTCGCTGGCGTTACCGTTCCGCCGTCCGTTGGGCTGACGTCCGTGGTCAGTTCGTAGGTTTTCACAAAAACGGCGGTGACCGCTCTATCTTCGCTCATGGTGATGGTAACCGTAGCGTTAGTGCCGGATACAGCGCCCTCCCAGTGGTCGAAGCGGTAGCCGTCCGCCGCGGTAGCGGTGATGGTTAACCGGCGGCCTTCATCATAGTTGCCGCTCCCCGGCGAAACTGTCCCTACGCCCTCGGGGTCTATCGTAACGACTAATTCGTATGTTTTTACAAAAACCGCGGTGATATATTTATCGCTGTTTATCGTAATGGTTATCGGGTTTGTCGAGCTGCTGATTTCGCCTCCCCAATGGTCGAAGCGGTAGCCGTCTTTCGGTATGGCGGTCAGCGTCAACCTTGTGTTTTTGGCGTACATGCCGCTGTCCATCGGTGCCGGCGATGCCGTAACATCTCCCCCGACAAAGCTTAAACTGGAGTTGTATAACTGCAGATTGTTAATCGTAACTACGTAAGCCTGCCCCCAGTTCACCGTGATGTTTTTATTGCTGTTCATCAACACCGTCGTTGGGTTTGACGTATAGTCGGTCACCCCCGACCAGCTTTGCCAGCTGTTGCCGGTGTTGGGCTGGGCCAAAAGCGTTACCTCGGTATTCAAAGCAAACTTGCCGTCCGGGCCGGGCGCCGGGTCAATCGTTATCGAGCCTTCTTCAAAGGTGAGGATGTTGCTGGTGACCGTTTGGCCGTTAATTGTTAGTTCGTAGCGCCCCATGAATGCCAGCGTGATTTGCTTGCCGCTGTCCATCGTCAGTGTGGTGGGATTCGCAGTATCGTCGTCCGTCCCCGTCCAGTTCTTCCATTCGTAGCCGGGGTTGGTCTGCACCGTTAAAGTTACTACGGTGCCGCTGTGATATTTACCGTCGAGTCCCGATGGCGCCGGATTTATCGTTACCTGCCCCTCGGTGAAACTCACCACCGACCCGATTACCAGCTGATTGTTAATGATTAACGAATAACGTTCCTCAAAGTTAACCGTGACGGCCCTGTCGCTGTTCATCGTCACCGTAGTGGGATTGATGGTGTCGTCGTCGGTACCGGTCCAGCCCGCCCAGTCATAGCCGCTGCCGGGCTCCGCGGTCAGAGTCACCACGGTGTTCTTCGTATATTGCCCGTTTACCTGCGGCGCCGGATTAACCGTTACCGTCCCTTGCGGCGTGGTGATGTAAGTGCCGGTTGCCTCCATGCCGTTAATCGTCAGCGCGCCTGACGGAGCTCTTAAAAAGTAAATTCCTATTGCCCCCGCCACGAGTAACGCCATAATAGCCAGCAGCCACCATTTTCTATAGGTGACGAACAGCCGCGCCATGGCGTATATCGCCGTCGCGCCCACCAGCACCGATATTCCCAGCGTCGGGTCGTGCAGCCAGAAAAATATGTAGGAGCACATCGATAGGATAATCGGTATCCAGAAATAGAGCAGTAGTTCGTGTAAAAATTTGTTCCAGCGGGTAGATTTCATGCCGTTTTTCCTCAAAAGTTAAGGACGCTGCCATGAGCGCCCTTTAATTGTGTCTTATTCAAATACCTTACATATGTTGTACATTATTATTATAGCATTTTGCCGGCTATTCGGTCTATCTTTGCCCGTACCTTTCTTCCTTCCACGGGTCGCCGTGCATATGATAGAGGCCGCTTTCCCAGAACCCCGGCGCGTCTTTAGCCATGAACCTTAAGCCGGTTACCCACTTGGCGCTTTTCCAGAAATACAGCCGCGGCACCACCAGCCTTACCGGCCCGCCGTGCTCCGCCGTTAGCGCCTGCCCGTCGTGCTTTAGCGCGAATAGCGCGTCCTCCTGGAAGAAGTCGTCCAGTGGCAGGTTGGTCGTAAAGCCTCCTGCCCCCTCCACCATCACGAACCTCGCCTCTTTATTTAACGTAACAAGTTCATTTATGATAGCGGTGCTGACTCCCTCCCACGTGTTATTTAGCCGCGACCACGTGGTGACGCAGTGGATATCGGAAAAAACCTCTACCATCGGCAGCGCCGTGAATTCTTCATAAGTGAGGGTGCGTTCTTTAGCCACCAGTCCGGTTATCTTGAATGTCCACGTTTTAGTATCAATATGGTGGACGTTTCCGTGGTGCAGCACCGGCCACTTCTCGGACAGGTACTGCCCCGGCGGCACCCGGTTCTCCCTTAACGTGTCGGGGCTGACGATGCGCTTTATCATAGTTTCATCACCCGCTTTTATTCAGGAAAATGTCTTTCTGTATGCCGGAGATATCGTATATCTCCTCCGACCATGCTTCAATGGCGTAGCCGGTTGCGGACACCGTAAAACTCCACGTGCCCGATGCGCCGCTGATGGTGGCGTAGCCCTCCGCGTTGGTGGTAAACTTGAATTCATTGCCCAGCCCGTCCGTGCCGCTAATTTCCGCTCTCCCAATGTATATACCGTCTTCGTCGCTGTCATAAACGTAAATCGTCAAATCTGTCTGCCACATTTGCTGCAGTATGGCATAGAAATTCTCGGCATAGTCTTCCGTCGTGTGCGCCTTATCGAGTTTATAGACAATCCGGCGCGCGTGGTAGTAATCCGTCAACTCGTCATTGAGGTATTCCTCCAGGTTGTGCCCCGTAAAAGCGCCGGTACGCATCCCGTAAGATATGATGCTGTAAGCAACTTCCGCGTCGAGCGCTAAATCCGGGTTATTCAGCAGGTCGTACCCTAAAGCCTCCCCGAGCACCCGGTAGTTGCGCTTGCCGGTGATTTGTACGTAGCCGCGCCCGCGGTAGGTGTACCCGTCGCCCGCCACATCATTGCCGTAGTTCTTGTTCATGCCGTATCTTTCCTCGAAGTGGGTGTATTCGTCTGCGCCCTCCGGGAAGTATTCGTAAATCGGCTGGAAGGTGGAGACAGTCTCCAGTTTCACCGTGGCGAACATGTAAGCCGCCCAGCGTATATCGGTGATGTTGACGTCGTTGGCGATAAAGCGATAGAGATTGACTAGTCCGGCTGTCTGGCTCTCGTTAAGTTCTTCCTCAAAAAGGATTTCGTACTGTGAGATGAATTCCGTTTCCTCTGCCGTCATTTCCGGGAGTCCACCCGGCGAGTTGCAGGAACTAAAAACACAACTCGTTGAAAGCATCAGCACCGCCAGAAATGGCATTAATATTTTTTTCTTCATATATATCTGCCTGTCTTAAATATATCACATTTTACACCATTCGGGGTTTTCTATATTTCATGGAGGTGCTACAATAAATTTACGATGAAATCTGTTTTACCTCCTACCAAGTGTGGCAAAACCGAATTCCGCTGGGGCGAAAAGACCTATGTTATGGGTATCGTCAACCTCTCGCCGGATTCTTTTTCCGGCGACGGCATCGGCGCCGACCTTAAGCGGACGGTTGAGCAGGCGCAGCGTATGGTGGCGGAGGGGGCGGACATTATAGACGTCGGCGGCGAGTCCACCCGCCCCGGCACCGAACCTATATCTATAGACGACATTGAAGACGAACTGCGGCTCGTTATCCCCGCCATTACCCGCCTCGTTAAAGAAATCTCCGTTCCCATCAGCATTGATTCCTATAAAAATCGCGTCGCCAAAGAGGCGCTGGACGCCGGCGCGAGCATTATTAACGATATCTGGGGACTAAAGCGCGACCCCTCCCTTGCCCAGCTCGCCGCCGAACGGGGCGTACCCATTATCTTAATGGCCAACGAGCGCGATGCTCCGCTAAAAACCGGCATCGTCGCTAAAGTCATGGCGGATTTAGAGAGCGGCATCAAAGTAGCTTTAAAGGCCGGCGTCCACCCGGAGAATATTATCGTTGACCCAGGCTGCGGCTTCGGCAAGACTCTGGAGCAGAATCTGGAACTGGTCAACCGCCTCGGCGAGCTTAAAAAGCTGGGCAAGCCCATCTTGCTGGGCACCTCGCGCAAGAGTATGATTGGCTTAATTTTAGACCGCCCGGCCGACCAGCGGCTGGAGGGGAATCTGGCGGTGACGGCTATCGGCATCGCCAACGGCGCTGATATCGTCCGCGTTCATGATGTTAAGGAAACGGCCCTTGTCTGCCGGATGAGTGATGCTATAATAAGGAGGGGGTTTATCGGTGAATAATATGCATACGGTTTATCTTTCGCTTGGCTCGAACCTGGGTAACCGCCAGGTCAACCTCGACCAGGCATTAAAGCTGATTTCGGAACGGATGCGCTTGGGCAAGGTGTCTTCGATATACGATACCGAGCCGATAGGGCTGACCAACCAGCCGCGCTTTCTTAACTTGGCCTGCGAGGTGTTCACCAACCTGACACCGGATGGCCTGCTGGCTTTAATCAAGGGCATCGAGCTTAAAATGGGACGCTACAGCCGCACCGGCGAGCCGCGCATTATAGATATTGATGTCGTCCTCTTCGGCGACCAGGTTATTAATACCCCCAATCTCATTATTCCCCACCCCCGCATGCACGAGCGCGCTTTTGTCCTCGTCCCCCTTAAAGAAATTGCCCCGGACGTCGTCCACCCCGTTTTGCATAAGACGATTAAGGAGCTGGACAAAGCCGTCGTCGAGGTTCAGGGCGTCCTTAAGTTCGATAGTTAAATTTTGTTTACCTTAAGCGGAGTCACATGAAATTTCATAATAAATTAAAAACAAACCTTTTACGAATCTCTTTATTGCTGGTTGCCGCCATCTTGCTGCCGTTAACTTCATGCGGTATCCCGGGTACGGACTATACCACATACAGCCATCCCGAACTGGTGTACACCATTGATTATCCTGTAGATTGGGAACCGGATTACAACACCGAATTTTCATTTGTCCGCCTGCTTTTCGCCGGCTATATCGGCGATAGCGAAGTCCACGTTTCCGTAGTTACCAAGGACATACCTTATCAGGAAAAGTTCGATGAATACAAAAACGCCGTATCAGCGGATATCACCCTGGAAAACCAGGACCTGATAGTCAACGGCATAACTTATTCTACGTTTACCCAAACCATCGGCATAACATTTTCCCGGCTTTATATGTGTAAGTTAGGGGAACAGTATACTTTATTGATTAACGAATATATAGATGATGGCGCCCCGCAGGGCGATAAAGACACCCTTAGCTCCTGGGTATTGCACATGGTGGGCTCTCTGCAGTTGGTGGGATAACATGACGTATGAAATCACCGTAGAAAAACACTTTGACGCCGCGCATTACCTGCGGGGCTATAAGGGCAAGTGCGAGAACCTCCACGGACACCGCTATAAGGTTGTCGTTAAGGTCTCCGCGCAAAAGCTGGATAAAATCGGCCTCGCTTATGACTTCACCGACTTAAAAAAGCACCTGGGTAAGATTTTAGACCGCTACGACCACACCTGCCTCAACGACGTTAAACCCTTTGATAAAATAAACCCCTCCTCCGAGAACATCGCCTCCACGATATACGACGAGCTTAAGAAAAGACTAGGCAAAGAGGTTAAACTGGTTAGCGTAAGCGTCTGGGAGACCCCGGAGCAGGGGGTGGAGTTTAGTCCTTAACCCCACCCCGTCATTCCCGACCTGACCGGTAATCTATTATTGACATCGTTTCCTAAATATGAATATCTGTTTATTGATATCTTGACAAATATTAAACAGTAGAGTATTTTTTATTAATACACACCATGTAATTGCTAGCTATTGAGGACTAATTGGCATCAATCAGATGGTCAGTAATTCTTGTATTACTCATTATTTGTTTTGTACTCAAAACATATCTTAATAGAACACCACGCCTTTTAAACTTAATTTATTCTTTAATAGACTTTCCTATCAACATCATTTTTTTAGGGATTTCTTTTGTTGTAGCGTACACTATCACTGCTGAAGGTAATGACATTTATTCAGGGCTGGTGATAATCGTTATATATATTTTAGCTATGTTATTTGTCGTGATTTTTAGCCGTATTGCAGAGAGCTCATTAGATGAACATAAAATAAAAACAACAATATTTTTTTCATTTATTAGTTACATTATTTGTATTACTGGATTGATCATAGGTATAAAACTTGTTACGGGTGGGATAAACATATGTTTAATTTAAAGTGGGTTCAAATAATCGCTGCAGTACTTGTCTTAGCTAGTATTATTATCGTCTTAATAACTATTGGGGATTTTTCAATAAATACACTTGTTGCCATTATTTTGACAATTATGGTTGTTGCAATTACCTCGTTGTTAGTAGGTTCTGAAATATATAGAAGGTCAAAGAATGAAAAGCATTATGATGAAATAGAAATGAAATCATCTCTAGATTCTATGAGAGATAGACTTGAAAATAAGTTATATGATATTGAAAATCGTTTAATGGCAACTGAAGAAAGGTGGAAGGATGTCAATCACTTATTACTATCAAGTCAAAAAGCACTTCCAGAACAACTAAAAACCACAAAAGTACCAGTCTTAAGTGATTTCCTGCGTGGTTTTGGATTAACAGAAAATGATCTGTATATTGATAAAAAATTAGTTTTTGTTTTAACACCATTTAATGAGACTAAAAGAGATACATATGACGCAATTGTTGATGTATGTAATAAAGTTGGTCTTATATGTATGAGAGGTGATGAGGAATATGTAAAAGGGGAACTTTTACCACATATCATTCGGCAAATTGTACGTGCGCGTGTAATTATCGCAAATATTGAAGGTAGAAACCCAAATGTTTATTATGAATTAGGTATTGCGTATGCAATAGATAAACCCATTATAATTGTGAGTAGATCTATATCTGAAGCTCTTTTTGATGTTAAATCGAAACACTTGATCATATACAGAGATAATGTTTCTTTAAAAAATAAATTAAGAACTGCTTTAACTAAAGTATTTATCAAAGAGTAACTCAGAATTGATATTAATACGTTCATACCCCCCAACTTCACATAACACTTAAAACTAATCCAAAGCTAACCAGCCTCAATTCGTTTCTCCTAAACACCTGGTTATTGTGTCGTGGGCAGTGGTCGTTTGCCTCCGGTTGCACGCCTAATCCCATTGTACTAAAATGAGGCTAGGTACGCCTTAAGAGGCACTCAATGATAAACCATCCGGTATTAGTTCTAAACCAGAGCTACGAGCCTCTCACCGTCTGCCGCGCCCGCCGCGCCGTCGTCCTCATCTGGCAGGGCAAAGCGGAGATGATTGAGAACG
>JAQTMM010000032.1 GCA_028714335.1 Dehalococcoidales bacterium | reverse complement strand
TGGAGAGTTGGATAATGGTAACGATACTTAACCCCATACAGATAATAGACAGGAAGGCGAGAATGGCGGTCAATATTCCCATACTTTAGCCTCCTTATAAGTATGATATATAATAGTAAAGTCTAATATAGATACGTTTGGAGATAATATAACATGAAATTGCTAAATAATCTATATGCCTACCCGGAACAGGGGATGCTGGACAGCAACACCTATATATTGAAAAGCAATCCCGGCATTATCTTCGACCCCGGGAACACGCAGTACCTGGCAAATAAAATAGGCATGATGCAACAGGACGGGATAGACCCTAAGGATATCGGGATAATCGTTAATACGCATCTGCATATAGACCACCGCACCGCCAACGAGGCTTTTAAGAAGCTATCCGGCGGGAAAATAGCGCTGCACCCAATGCAGAAGAAAAACTATCAACTGGTGGTGATTGAAGCTGACAGGCTTTTAGGGGTAGAGCCGGTGGAGTTTAAAGAGGATTACCTCTTGGATGAAAAAGTATTAAAGACCGGCGACACCGAGATAGACTTGATACCGTGTCCGGGTCATTCGCCGGACAGCATTTGTTATTATATACGTAACGATAAAGTGCTTATCTGCGGCGACGTGCTGTTCGACATGAACACTGGGCGCGTAGATTTACCCGGCGGTAACGCCGACGAGCTTAAAAAATCCATCGAGGGGTTATCACAACTGGACATAGAGTATCTTTTGCCGGGCCATATGGGCATCGTGGCGGGCAAGGAAAAAGTGAAAGAGAACTTCAGCTATATTAAGTTTAACGTTTTCCCGTGGCTTTAAGGAAGAATCATGGCGAACATTGAAAAAGAAATAGGGGACTTACTAAAGCAAAAGGGACTAACCATTGGCGCGGTGGAATCGGGTACGGGAGGACTTATCTCTCATCTGATTACTAACGTACCGGGCAGCTCCGAGTACTTTAAAGGTGCGGTTGTTTCCTACGCTAACGAGACGAAGATGAAGGCGGTGGGGGTTGGGGAGGAGACTCTAAAGCGTTACGGAGCGGTCAGTCCACAGGTTGCCGAGGAAATGGCAATGGGCGGTAAAAAAGTATTGAACGTGGATATTTGCCTTGCCGATACAGGCATTGCCGGGCCGGGCGGAGCAACGCCGAGTAAAGCAGTGGGGCTTTTTTACCTGAGCCTGGCGAATAAAGACGACGTGTCCAGCCGCAAGCTAGAGCTGACCGGTGACCGCGTGGAGATAAAGCAAAAGGTGGCGCAAGCGGCGCTGGAGTGGCTTAAGGAATACCTTATTTCTATTTAACTCCATTTTATTGCCACAGTTATCCTGGTCTGTTATACTCTGAATAATCTGTTTTAGATGGGAGATTTTGTTTGTGAAGAGAGTTGACGGGCGTAATTACGACGAGTTAAGACCCATAAAAATAATCCCCGGGTACCAGAGCTTTGCCGAAGGCTCGGCGTTGATAAAGCTGGGCAAGACGCACGTCCTTTGCGCGGTAAGTATGGAAGACAGAGTGCCCCCATTCCTTAAGGGCAGCGGCACCGGCTGGGTCACCGCCGAATACGCCATGCTCCCCCGCGCCACCGTCACCCGCTCCCAGCGTGATTCGGTTGCCGGGCGAGTGGGCGGGCGCAACCAGGAAATCCAACGCCTCATCGGGCGGTCTTTAAGGGCGGTAACGGACACGGAGGCTCTGGGAGAGAGGACCTTAATCGTTGATTGCGACGTTATTCAGGCGGACGGCGGAACGCGCACCGCTTCCATTACCGGAGCTTACGTGGCGCTGTATAAAGCGATGGAAAAACTAACGCAGATGGGCATAATCTCCAAAATCCCTCTCAAATGCGCCGTGGCCGCCACCAGCGTGGGCATCGTCAACAGCTACATGATGTTAGACCTTTGCTACGACGAAGATTCGCAGGCGGGAGTGGACTTCAATATTGTGATGACCAGTAAAGGGGAGTTCGTGGAGGTGCAGGGCACCGCCGAGGGCAAGCCATTTACCAAACAGGCGGTGGATGATTTGCTGGCATTAGGCGAAAAAGGCATACAGCAACTCTTCAAAGCACAGCAGGAAGCGTTAAAGGTTCAGAAATAGTTTACGGCCGGACGTGGCCGTGTCCGAAGATAATCCACTTGTACGTCGTCAGTTCTTTAAGCCCCATGGGACCGCGGGCGTGCATCTTTTGCGTGCTGATGCCCACCTCCGCACCCAACCCGAATTGAGCACCGTCGGTGAACCTGGTGGAGGCGTTAACGTAAACCGCCGCGGCGTCAACCTCATTAAGAAAGCGCATAGCATTCTCATAGTCTTCGGTAATGATAGCCTCTGAGTGCCCTGAGCCGTATTTTTCGATGTGCTGCAGAGCTTCGTCCAGCGAATCTACTACCTTGATAGCGGCGGTCAAGCCCAAAAATTCCCTGCCCCAGTCCGCTTCTTCGGAGGGGAGGAGTTTAAGTCCCTTGATATCTTTAACAACATCCAGCGCACGGGCGTCGCAGTGGAGTTCCACCTTGGCTTTGTTAAGTTCAGTTGCCATTTCAGGCAGGTAGTCGGCGGCGATATCCGCGTGAACGAGGACGGTATCTAAAGCGTTACAGACGGTGGGACGCTGCACCTTGGCGTTATAGACAATAGCCACCGCGCTGTTAACATCGGCGGTTTTATCAACGTAAGTGTGGCAGACGCCGATGCCGCCGGTGAGGACGGGCATCGAAGCTTTAGACGCCACGGAGCGGATAAGCCCGGCCCCGCCGCGGGGAATAATCAAATCGATGACGTCATTCATTTTGAGCATCTCGTCCACTAACGCGCGGTCGGTGTTATCAATGAACTGGACGCAGCCGACGGGCATGCCGGCGCGCTTGCAGGCTTCCTGAATAATTTTAACGATGGCGGTATTGGAGTTAATCGTCTCCTTACCGCCGCGCAGGATAACAGCGTTGCCGGATTTAAGGCAGAGGGAGGCGATGTCCACCGTAACGTTGGGGCGGCTTTCATAAATCGCGCCGATAACGCCGATGGGCACGCGCTTCTTGCCGATTTGCAGCCCGTTGGGCATGGTGCGCATTTCATAAACGTCACCGACGGGGTCAGGTAAAGCGGCGACGGCTCTAGTATCTCCGGCGATGCCTTCCAGGCGGCTTTCATCAAGCATCAACCTGTCCAGTAAAGCAGTACCCATGCCGGAAGACTGAGCCTCTTTATAATCGCGCTCATTGGCGGCAAGAATCTCGTCCTTACGCCGGAGGATGTCGTCGGCGATAAAAGTCAACGCCTTGTTCTTAATATCGGTAGAGGTATACGCCAGCCGGCGTGAAGCCAGTTTGGCGGCTCCCGCTTTAGCTTTCAAATCATCAACTGCGTTTTTCATAGACTTATCCTGCTCGTTAGTAATGTAATATTTTAACACACTTTTGGGCAGTTGGATGGTTCAGGGTAAATGTTTTAAACAAACTTGCCGTTGCCGGTAAAGTGGTAAACGTAACGCGGCGGCAGGCTTGTTACCGCGCGGTTGACCCGTTTTTTCAAGGAGCAACTGCACTTTTTACCGTCCTCCAGCTCGATGACATAACCTCCCCCGTCCCTCACTTTTTGGTATTCGACCAGGGTGAGTTCGCCCCACCAGTGGCCGTCATCTTGGTGCTGGAACTGATAACTGACGTTGGCGATGAATTCATCGTTGGCGGAAAAATAGAGTTTACCTGCTTGCACTTGGTTTCTCCCTTTCTAGTAATGCTAAATTGTTGCGGTGGACAACCTCCGGGCCGTAATCAAAATGGAGGAGGCTGCCTATTTTATCGGATTGTGTCCCCTTTATTATATCGATATCGGAGGCACTATAGTTAGTAATGCCGCAGGCGATTTGTGTTCCCCTGGCGTCAAAAATTTCCACAACATCGCCGCGCTGGAACTTGCCCTCCGCCGATTTGATGCCGGCGGCCAGCAGACTGCGGTTCTGTTTTAACAGGGCTAGAGCTGCGCCGTCGTCAACTGTTAGTTTGCCTTTGTTGCACAGCCCGGAGAGTATCCAGCGCTGCCGGCTTTCCAGATGATCAACGGCAGCCAGAAAATGAGTGCCGATGGCTTCGCCCTGCGCGAGCTTTATGATAACATCGGGCTCTCTGCCGTTGGCGATTACCACACGCACTCCCGATTCGGTAGCCAGTTTGGCGGCTTCAATCTTGGTCCTCGAGCCGCCGGTACCGACGGTGTTGGTCGTGTCCGCCCCGATGCGCTTAATTGTATCATCAATCTTTTCAATTAACGGGATGAATTGGGCTTTGGGGTCGGTGTTGGGGTCGGCGGTATAAAGCCCTTTAGTATCGGTCAGCATCATGAGGATATCGGCATCTATCAGGTTAGCCACCATCGCCGAAAGGATATCGTTTTGCCCGAATTTGACTTCCTTGATTTCATCAGTGGACACCACGTCATTCTCGTTTACGATGCAGACGACTTTAAGCTCCATTAAAGCCAGCAGGGTATTGCGGGCGTTAAGGTAACCGGCGCGGTCAGCGATGTCGGCTTTGGTCAATAGCGCCTGGGCTACGCTGATTTTATGCTCTTCAAACAATTCCTCATAAACGTGCATCAACCGGCTTTGCCCGACCGATGCCAGCACCTGTTTATAGGGGATGTCTCTAATTTTCTTCGTCAGGCCTAGCTTATGTCTGCCGGCTGCTGCCGCCCCGGAAGTCACGATGACAACCTCGGCGCCACGTTTCATTAATTGGGCAACCTGCGCTGCCAGTTTCCCCATTACTTCCAGGTTTAACTGGTCGCCGCCGCCGGTTAATAATCCGGTGCCTAGTTTCACCACAATACGCTGGTAATTTAAAGTGGATGAGTCTTGTTGTTTTCCCGTCATTTTTTATCCCAAACTAAGTATAAACAATTATAACATATGAAGATATGGTTTTTGTAAAATGAGTGTAAGAAAGTGACATAATTGACAGTTGGGCAGATGAAGGGTACAATAGTACCAAATGAATACAGGACTAAAAGGGGACGTCGTCGCCGGTATTGGCAGGAAGCAGAAGTCCATAACCGGGCAGCGACGTTCCAATATTGAGATAATCGCGGATATGCTCCGTGTTGGTGAAAATGGTGCCGGAAAGACCGAAATAATGTACACCGCCAACATGAGTTACAGCCAGATACAAAAATACCTCCAGTACCTGGTGAACCAGGGTTTTATCAATAAAGTGAACATTGATAATACTATGGTAGCCTACCAGGTGACCGATACCGGGCTTAAGCTTTTAAGAACCATTGATACCTTAATGGAGATGATGAAGGCTACCCCCAAAAACGACTAATATATATACCTATATATAATATAAGCCCGGAGACAAAGCGTCCCCGGGCTTTTTTTTACCTGATTTTCCGCTGTTAATGAAACTTTAAGGTAATATTTATAATAACGTTATGAAATTTACGAGAATATTTATACCTCGATGCTAGACTTTTAAATGTAAAAACGAAATAACCGTACAGAAACGGAAACAGCAAAGAGGTATAAACGATAATGCGCAGAACACTTTTACTTGAAGAAAACGACTTAATCATGGTGGTCAAAGAAGATGTCGTTGAACAGATTGACGAGCACCGCGGCGAGATGAACCGCACGGAATTCGTCAACTATCTCATTCAGTGTCAACTCAAGGAACAGCTGAATCAGAAAAACGGCGTTTCTAACGAAGAGTTTCAACAGTTCCGTTGCCAGGTGCTGGCGTTGATGCACAACTTCTTGGAGTTCTTCGTCAGCTACGGCATGTCCATGGACAAGGCCCAGCAGGAAGAAACCATCCAGACATTTAGCAAGCAACTGGAATCGTTCCAGAATTAGAATGAAAAAGCCGGGTTAAAAACCGGCTTTTTTCTTAGTTATTTGCCGTCTAGGGCTTCCGTAACCTAACAATACATAGAACTATGTTCTAGAACTTAAGCACTTCCCAAGCTAACAGCTATCACTTAGGCTAATCTAAAAGGTTACTTTACTCGTAATACCTGACTTGAGAGGTGCAAATTGCCCAAAGCGATAGAACTGTTGAAACAAGGACATCACGAAGAATTGTGGCAGATGTGCTGCGGATACCTGAAATTGAGCATGCCGGAATTTATGGAATTGCAGAACAATTTGTTGTTACAACAAATAGAAATACTCTGGAATTCGCCCATTGGAAAGAAGATAATGCGTGGAGCTAAACCGAAAACAGTAGATGAATTCCGCCGGTTGGTACCACTTACCGATTATAAGGATTATTGCCCCGAGTTATTAGAGCAAAGAGAAGACGTACTGCCAGAAAAACCCGAGATGTGGGCGCATACCTCCGGCAGGTCTGGCGATTATGCTTGTAAATGGATACCGCTGCCTAAAGATTATGTGATGGAAATGAGCAAGGTTTTATACGGACTTGGCATGATGTCTTGCGCCGATTACTGGGGTGATGTTTCAAAGATCCCCGATAATATTAAGCTGCTTTACGGCGTTGCCCCACGGCCCTATATCTCCGGCACTTTTGCGGACGTATTAAGATTACAATCACCCTTTAAATATTTACCAGACCTGGAGACGGCGGAAAATCTGCCTTACGAAAAAAGAATCGCTACTGGATTTAAACAGGCATTGAATGAAGGCGTGGACTATTTCTTCGGGCTTTCACTGGTTTTAGTGAAAGTGGGGGAGAAACTGCGCGATTCTTCCAGCAAAGTAGATATCCGTGAATACCTCGGACAGCCAAGGGCGCTGTGGCGATTGGTAAGGGCTCTGGTAAAAAGCAAGATTGCCGGCAGACCTATATTGCCTAAAGACCTCTGGTCTATTAAAGGGATGCTCGGCAGTGGTGTGGACAGCGGTATTTACAAAGAAAAAATCAAAGAGCTCTGGGGCAGGCAAACGCTGGATTTATACACTAGCACCGAAGGCGGTGTTTTGGCCACCCAAACCTGGGATTACGGCGACTTGACCTTCATTCCCACTCTTAACTTCTTTGAATTTATTCCTGAAGACGAGTTGCTCAAATGGCAGATGGACCGCAGCTACCGGATGAAAACCGTATTGATGGATGAAGTGGAGGTTGGCAAAAGCTACGAGATTGTAATTTCAGGCTTGCACGGCATGCCTCTAATGCGCTATAGAATCGGTGATATGATTAAAATAACATCGTTAGGCAACGAAAAACTCGGTATAAATATACCGCAGTTGGATTTTGAGCGCCGTGTTGACGATGTTATTAACTTCGCATTCGTCAGGTTGAACGAGAAGGCTATATGGCAGGCGATTGAAAAATCAGGGGTGGAGTATAACGACTGGATTGCTTTTAAAAACCTGGGAGAAACTGAATTACGTATTCTCATCGAACCCAAGAACGACACAACGTTCGATGAATCAGTTTTATCGGAGACCATCTATCGCGAACTTACTCAAGTAGATGATCAGGCAAAATCATTAATCCCCGACGAGTATGCGAGGGTGATTGACTTTAAAGTCAACGTATCCTATCTTCCTAAGGGCGCTTTTGATAACTATACAGCCCTGAGACAAGCTCAAGGCGCCGACCTGGCTCATTTAAAGCCGCCGCATATCAACCCCTCTGATAGGGTTCTAGCGCTATTACTCGGTCAAGAAGAAGAGACAATTGTTGTAGAAAAAACTAAGAAAGGCATTGAAACTGAAGCCAAAACTGGAGATATGGTTAGAAACACATAGTACTTTAGTGCTCCTTACCTTGGGCTAGTTACTTTAGTGGCACCTTGACACTTGGTACATATGGTTTATAATGCGCTTATATGAATCCACATGCGATTGCACCATTAGTTGCGGTGATATTATATGTGCCGCTGTTAATCACAACGGCGGTTAGTCGTCCGTGGCAAAGACGGCACACCCTGTTTATTTTATTCCTTGCGTCTGCAATTCTCTGGAGCATTTTCGACATAATACTACGCGCTGACTTTTATCCGGAGTCCCGGTTCTTTTTCTTCCAGTGCATTATCGTCAGCTTCATATTGATGGCTGTTCAACTCCATGTTTTCACCTCTTCCTACTTTCCTAAAGGCACGGGACGTTGGCTGCCGTTCGCGTATGGATCTCTTGCTGCAGTCATTGTGAGTGTTATCCTTGGATGGCTCCCGGAGAACGTAGTAGGAGTTGATGGTAATACAGCAGTCAACTATGGCAAGGGTATCATAATCGTTACGGTGCCGTTATTGGTGATTGTTGCAAGGAATCTCTTCGTCTTTATCAAGATGCTCAAAAAACTGGAAAATCCTGTTTTATATAACCAGGTTGTTACCCTGATTTTTTCAATTTGTGTACTCACCGTATTTACGTTGGCCGGCTTTTTACCCATGGGTGAGGTTTTCCCAATCCCTCATTACGGCAGCCTTATCAACGCTTTCATCTTAAGTTATGCTGTTATCCGGCATAAACTGGTGGATATCAGGCTGGTGATAAGGCGGGGCACAGCCTGGGTAATATTGGGTGTCAGCGCAATGGCTATCTATGGAGGAATATTAACAGCCGCTGTTCATATTTTCAATCTACAAATGGATAATTATGGCATTATTGCTGCAACTGTATTGGCCTTAATCTGCATAGGCATTACCTTTTTCATGCGGGCGCGTGTCTATCACTTGTTAACCCGTGTTTTCCAGGGAGCGAGTTATCAGGTTCAGGAGAAACTCCAAAAATTTACCGACGGCATACATAACGTCTTTAGCCTGCAGGAACAGGGTGGTGAGTTGTTATCGTTGCTAGCTGACGCCATTAACGTGAAGCAGGTGTGTTTACTCTTCCCTGAAATTGATACCGGAGACTTGGTGGCTAAATTCTGTGAATCCAGAGATGAAACCAACCAACTTGGGGATTTTAGAATCAGGTCCAATAATCCGATAATTAAGTACCTGGAAAAGGAAAAGAAATACCTCACTAAAGAAAACCTCGCTGTTTTACCGGCGTTTTTAAACCTATGGCCACAGGAAAGAGAAGAAATCGAATCTAAAAGTATCTCGATGTTCGTTCCCCTAATCAGCCGTGACCGGCTTATCGCTGTTTTAGTGCTAGGCGAAAAGCGTTCCGGACGGTATTCGCTGGAAGAACTAAGTGTTCTGGAAAACGTGACCAGCCGTGTGGCGGTAAGCCTGGAGAAAGAATACCTGCGCGAACAGCTTAGAGAGCGTGAAGAAGAACTGTCGGTAATTAATAATTCCAGCGTAATTTTAGCATCCAGCCTGGATATCCAGGAAATATTTGGTAATTTTATTGAAGAGTTGAAGAAGGTAGTTGAGATTACCTGGGCGACCATCGTACTGATTGACGAAGAGGAATTCGTTTGTATAGCATTATCGGCGCCGGAAACATCGGCGTATCAGATCGGTGACCGGGTGCCGATGGAGAGGACCGGCACGGCCTGGGTTGTATCACAGAAGAGACCGTTCATCGAGCACGACCTGGCCCAGGAAAGATACTTTACAACCAGCGATTTCTTCTATAAGAACGGGCTGCGGTCAACGGCCTACCTTCCGCTGATTGCGAAGGGTAAAATAATCGGCAGCTTCATTCTTGGCAGCAAGGTGCCGCACGCCTTCGGTCAACGGCATGTCAGGCTGTTGGAGCAGTTGGCTTCGCAGATAGCGATGCCTCTAGAGAACTCCCAGCTATACGCCAGGGCAGAAAAGAAAGCGCGCATCGATGAACTGACCGGGCTGTTTAACCGCCGTTCACTCGATGAAATGCTTGACAGTGAAATCAGCCGTCATTCACGTTACGGCGGCACCTTCTCGCTGGCTATTCTCGACCTTGATGGTTTGAAGTCGTACAACGATACTTACGGGCATTTGGCCGGCGACAGCCTGCTGAAAACCGTAGGCGTCAATATCAAAGCGGCTCTAAGAAATTCCGATTTTGCCTTCCGCTATGGCGGTGATGAATTCGGCTTACTTTTACCGCAGACAGAAATTGACGACGCCTTGATGGTGCTGGAAAGGGTTCGGAAAAGAATCGGTGACGGAGTAGATGCCGGCAAGATGAAGGTCACGGCAAGCATCGGTGTTGCCTGCTGGCCGGATGACGGCATTTCCCATACGGACATCATTGCCGCAGCGGATGTTACGCTCTACCGCGCCAAACGCGGCGGCCGCAACCAGACCTTGTGTGCTTCCGGTCCTTTATCCGGGCTGGAAACTACGGGAGAAACATCTCCAGACGGTGACAGCCTGGATAGCAAGCTGTCCGGTATCATCAACTCTTTCGCGGAACTGGTGGATTCGAGGAGCTATTATACATCTAAACATTCCAAGAAGGTAGCCAATTATTCTGTAGCTCTGGCTAAGGTTTTAGAGATGAGTAAGGAAGAGATTAGGAAGATAGAAACCTGTGCCATGCTCCACGACGTCGGCAAAATGGCTATCAGCAGCGACATATTAAATAAGACCGGTGAACTAACCGATAAAGAATGGGAAATAATGAAAAAACACTCCGCGCAGGGAGCGAATCTGGTTAAACAGATACCACAGCTAACTTATTGCGTTGAACCTATTTTACATCATCATGAAAATTATGACGGCAGCGGTTATCCCAACGGGCTGAAAGGCGAAGAGATACCCCTAATATCTCGTATACTGGCGATTGCCAACTCATTCGCTGTAATTACTTCAGACAGGTCGTACTCCGAGGCGATTACGCATGAAAACGCCATCAAGGAAATAAAGAAACGCTCCGGCACATATTATGACCCTTATCTGGTGGAACGTTTTGCTTCAATATTTGAAATAAAGGAAAAAGCCAATGAAAAGAAGGCAAAGAAAGCAAACGGACAAAGTGATGCAAAATCCTCCGAATAAAAACAGTACGATGAATAACAGCAGTAAAATCCAGATATTCATAATTAGCCAACAGTCGCTTTTCCTCCAGGCTTTAGAACAAGCCTTTGACGGAGTGAGTGATATCGTTGTTCTGGGAACGATAAGCATCAACAACGACGTACTCAAGACTATTGATAATCTGCCGCCGGACGTGGTATTGCTCGACCTTGACGGGCAGACGGAGAACGGATTGGATTTGGCGCGCAAGATAAGGCAGCGTTCGCCGAACATAGGGGTGGTACTACTCACCTCCAATCCTGACGACAATCAACTGTTCCTGGCAATTAAGGCTCAAGCAGTGGCGTACCTCAATAAAGAAGTCACGGCGCAGCAGCTTATTGACACAATACGACGTGTGGCTAGAGGCGAACACCCCATTAACGAAAGCCTGACCAACCGGCCCAAGGTAGCGGAACACGTGCTGCAGCAGTTCCAGGAGCTGACCTCCAAAAATGAAGCCTTACCTTTTATATCGCCTCTGACGCCGCGGGAAATCGAGATTCTGGAGTACATCGCCCAGGGCTATTTGAACAAGCAGATTGCCGCCGAACTGGGCATCAGCGAGCAAACGATTAAGAACCACGTGACGTCCATCCTGCGGAAACTCAACGCCAACGCCCGCACCGAAGCAGTGGTGGTGGCCATCAAGCAGGGCCTGATAAAGTTGACTTAAAAAATCGGCGCTATCGGCATCAAGATACTGGTGGAACATTTAATTTAATCTCTTTGCTCTCATTTCTGCCTATGTTAGAATATGCGTAGGAATGAACAAGATAGCAGAAGCCAAGAGCCCTACCATCGCCGAGCAGTTAAAGCGTTTGCCCCACCGTCCCGGCGTTTACATCTACCGCGACGCCGCTAAAAAAGTCATTTACGTGGGCAAGGCTAAAGACCTGCACAACCGCGTACGTTCGTACTTCCAGTCGCCGGCCAAGCTGACGCCCAAGACGCAGAGCCTGGTAGAGCATATTGACAACATTGACTTCTTCATCGCCAACTCCGAGCAGGAAGCCCTTATCATGGAGCTCAATTTCATTAAGCAGTACCGTCCCCACTACAACATCATGCTCAAGGACGATAAGAGCTTTCCTTACTTAAAGATAGATTTAAATGAAAAATGGCCGCGGGTTTACGTCACGCGGCGTTTTGAACAGGACGGGGGGCGTTACTTTGGACCGTTTTCCAATGGCGGGTCGGTGAAGCAAACCCTGCGCATCGTTAAAAGACTTTTTCCTTTGCGCTTTTGCTCCCGCGACCTGAATAAACCATCGAGGCCGTGCCTGGAATATCATCTGGGGCATTGCCTGGCGCCCTGCACCAGCGAGGTTAAACCGGATGATTATGCCCAGGTTATTAAAGAAGTCACGCTGTTCCTTGAGGGGAAACGGGACAACGTTATTAAAGAATTGCATGAGAAAATGAACCGCGCCTCGGACGCTATGGATTACGAAGGCGCCGCCCGCATCCGCGACCAGATACAGTCCATGCATCAGGTCATCGAGGGGGAGAGAATCGCTGCCGTGATACGCGGCGACGAAGATGTCATCGCTTTTGTGGAGGAAGGGGACAGGGCTTACGTGCAGGTGTTCTTTGTGCGGGAGAACAAATTGACGGGACGGGAGGGCTTCTTAATGCAGGGCGCACGGCAGGAAGAGCCGTCCAAGATTATGACCGGCTTCATCCAGCAGTATTATTCATCATCGCCGCAGATACCGCCGCTGTTGCTCCTCCAGTATCCGGTGGAGGATAAAGAAGTCCTACGCGAGTGGCTTAAGGGAAAAAGGGGCGGGGCGGTAAATATCGAGGTGCCGCGCAAGGGCGTTAAAAAACAACTCATAGATACGGCGACGGAAAACGCGCGGCTGGGTCTGGAGCAAATCAAGATAAAAGAAATCACCTCCGGAAAGTCGGTAGACGACGCATTAACCGAACTGGAAACAGTTCTAAAGCTGCCGGGACCGCCGGAACGCATGGAAGCGTACGATATCTCCAACATACAGGGAACGTCGGCGGTGGGGAGTATGGTAGTCTTTGAAAAGGGCAGGCCCAAGACAGCGCATTACCGGCGCTTCAGGATTAAGACGGTGGAAGGGGCTAACGACTACGCTATGCTGCAGGAGGTGCTGCGGCGGCGCTTTAAGCACGGCGATAATGCCGGTGACACCTGGAGCATTAAACCCGATTTAGTCTTGATTGATGGGGGGAAGGGGCAGCTCAACGCGGCGCGGGAGGTATTTGAAGAACTGAATGTAACCGTGCCTTTAGCCAGCCTGGCTAAAGAGAATGAAGAAATATTCGTCCCCAAGAGGCCCAAACCGATTATTCTATCGAGGTCTTCAGCGGGGCTGCAATTGTTACAGCAATTAAGAGACGAAGCCCACCGCTTCGCCATCAGTTATTTTTCCAGCCTGCACCGCAAAAAGTCCTTCGCTTCCGTCATGGACGGGATACCGGGCATCGGGCCGCGGCGCAAGAGCGCTTTACTGCGCCAGTTCGGGTCCGTTCAGCGCATTAGAGAAGCTACCGTAGATGAGCTGGTAGCGGCGGCGGGGGTATCGTCCGCGCAGGCGAAAAAGATAAAGGAGTACCTGTAGTCATGCCGGCTAACCTGACGCCGCAGTACCACGAGGCGGAAAAGAACTACCGCGAGGCCAAGACCACGCAGGAGAAAATAGCCTGGCTGGAAGAGATGCTGGCGGTCATGCCCAAACACAAAGGCACCGACCACCTCCGCGCCGAACTGCGGACGAAAATCGCTAACCTGACTAACTCCATGGGGAAGAAGGCGGCCACCGCCCACGTCAGCATGAAGATAGAAAAAGCCGGGGCGGCGCAGATAGCCGTCATCGGGCCGCCCAACAGCGGCAAGTCGCAAATCGTGGCCAGCATCACCAATGCTAAACCAAACGTCGCCGCGTATCCTTACACCACCCAGAGCGCCACGCCGGGTATGATGCACTATGAGAACGTCCAGATTCAACTCATAGACACGCCGCCCTTCGGGGAACAGCCGCCGGAATGGTGGCTCATCAACATCATCAGGCGGGCGGACGCTTTACTCATCATGGTGGATTTAAGCGTGGACGCCATGACGCAGGCGGACGAGCTGATAAACCTGCTAAAGGAAAAGAACATCGTACTGGGCAAAAAACCGGAAGAAGAGGACGAAGATTCACCGATAACGTATAAAAAAGTCCTCCTCGTCGGCAACAAGGCCGACCTCGATATGGACGGCAGGAAATACCGCGATTTGCAGGAAATGTTCGGCGCTTTGCCCACCATCGCCACCAACGCCACGAGTAATTTGGACGAGCTTAAGAAGCGCATTTTTGAGATGCTGGACGTCATCCGCGTTTACACCAAGACGCCGGGGCAAAAGGCTGATATGACCGACCCCATTGTTTTAGAGACGGGCAGCACGCTGGGCATGGCGGCAATGCAGATTCACAAGTCGCTGGCGCAAAAGATGAAGTACGCGCGCGTTTGGGGCTCCGGCAAGTTCGACGGGATGATGGTTAAACGCGACCACGTTTTACAGGACGGGGATATTATAGAACTGCATGTGTAGGTTAAAGCATCCCTGCGTATTTCAGTATCAACAACGACCTGAAAGTCATGTCGTACTTCCAGCGGTCTTTACTATAGAATTATGTTACGCTTGACCGTAAAAGATGTATCCAATATAGTGGAATTGTATTTTGTTTTCAAGAGAGGAACGACTCAAGATGCCCAAAACCGTAGTTCAGCTGGACTTTGACGGCACGGTGACGGAGGATGACGTCAGCTTTTTAATGCTGGATGAATATGTCGGCAAGGACTGGCGCAAGCACTTGGACGAATATAAAACCGGCGATATTACCGTGGGCGCTTTCAACAAAATCGTCTTTGGCAGGATGAAGCAGGATGAAAAAACGCTGACTAACTTCGTCTTGAGCGACCCGCGCGTTCAAGTGCGGCCGGGTTTAAAGGAGTTCGTTGAATACTGCAGGAGTAAAGATATAGAGGTAGTGATTGTCAGCAACGGGCTGATTTTTTACATCGAGGCTTTACTAAAACAGCAGGGCATTACAGGGCTGGAGATACATGCGGCGGAGAACGCCTTTTACGAAACTGGCGTGCAGGTGCGGTACCTGGGACCGGACAGCCAAGAGGTAGAATCCGGCTTTAAAGAGGTTTATACCGATTACCTATGTCAAAAGGGATATCAGGTGATATATATAGGCAACGGCACGTCGGACATCTACCCGGCGCGTAAAGCGCGGCACGTTTGCGCCACCGCGGACTTGTTGGAAATTTGCAATAAAGAAAAGGTTAAGTGCTATCCCTTCAACGACTTTTTTGACGCGATAAAGATAGTGGAGAACTTAAAGCTGGATTAGTCTATCTTAAGCGTCAGCCCGATGGGGCAGTGGTCGGAGCCCATCACGTCCGGCAGGATGTAAGAATCTATAACCTGCGTCAGCAGGTTTTCACTAACGAAAAAGTAATCAATGCGCCAGCCCACGTTACGGGCGCGCGCGCCGGTCTTCTGGTCCCAGTAGGTGTATTGCCCCGGTTCTTTATGAAAGTAGCGGAAAGTATCAATATAACCGTGACTCACCAGCTTATCCATCCAGGCGCGTTCCTCGGGGAGGAAGCCGGTATTTTTAACGTTTTCTTTAGGGCGTGCGAGGTCGATTTCTTTGTGGGCGGTATTAACATCGCCGCAGATGACAATTTTCTGGCCAGACTTCACCAAAGCGTTGGTGTACTTCAGGAAGACGTCGTAGAAATCCATTTTGTAGGGCACGCGTTTGTTGCCCGCGCCGCCGTTGGGGAAGTAGATGTTAAACAGGGTAAAGGCGGGGTACTCAACTACGATAGCCCGTCCCTCGGTGTCCAATTTGTTTTTGCCGAAGTCGTATCTAACGTCCCGCGGTTTTTCTCTGGTATAGACCGCTACGCCAGCGTAGCCCTTTTTCTCCGGGTAGTTCCAGTAAACGTTATAACCCGGTATCTCCTTAAGGTCGCTGTCGAGCTGTTCGGGGCGGGCTTTGGTTTCCTGGAGGCAAAGCACGTCCGGCGACGCTTTTTCAAACCACTCCAAAAAGCCTTTGTTCTTTATCGCCCGGATGCCGTTAACATTCCAACTGAATAAATGTAATTCCGTCATAAAAAGTTACCTCGGTTGCCAATACAGGTGTTTTTTTATTATACTTTCAGTAGGGGAAAAATACCACACACGCCCGTTCCCCGGTCTCTATTGCATTGTACTTGACATAATGCTATCATTAATCGGAGAGGGATTATTTTGGAAAAAATCTTAACCAATCTCACCAACGGCGGCCCTGTGCAAGTTTATGTACGCGACGGGAAAATCGTGCGCATACGCCCGCTGGTTTTGGACGATAGCGACGCCGCTTCCTGGACGATTAAGGCGGGAGGTAAGAAATTTTCGCCGTTCCGTAAAGCGTGCGTCTCACCATATACTTCAGTTGAGAAGGCGAGGATATATTCCGACCTGCGCTTAAAGTATCCATTGATACGTGAGGACTTTGACCCCAAAGGCGAGCGCAACCCGCAGAACCGCGGCAAGTCCGGCTACAAACGCATTAGCTGGGACGAGGCTTTAGACATCGTCGGCGGCGAGATGAAAAGAATCCGTTCCACCTACGGCCCCGAGGCTGTAATGTCCCGCGCCTCTTCCCACCACAACTGGGGGAACGTGGGCTACCGCACTTCCACATGGTCGCGGTTTTTCAATCTCATAGGTTTCACAGACGTGATGGACAACCCAGACAGCTGGGAAGGGTGGCACTGGGGCGCCACACACACCTACGGCTTTTACTGGCGGCTCGGCATGCCGGAGCAGTACGACCTGCTGGAGGACGCCTTAAAGAACACCGACCTGATTATCCACTGGGGCAACGACCCGGATACAACACGGGGCATCTATGGCGGGCAGGAAAGCGCGCAGTGGCGTTTATGGCTGCGCGAGTTGGGCAAGAAACAGATTTTCATTGACCCGTTCTGCAACTACACCGCCACGATTCTGGGCGACAAATGGATTGCCCCCCGCCCCGGCACGGACGCCGCACTGGCGGAAGCGATTGCCTACGTCTGGCTGACGGAAGGCACTTATGATAAAAAATACGTCGCCAACCGCACCGTCGGGTTTGAGGAATTTAAGAACCATATTTTGAATGATAAGTGCACGCCGGAATGGGCGGCGGAAATTTGTGATATACCGGTTTACGTTATTAAGAGCCTGGCGCGGGAATGGGCAAGATCGCGGACAATGCTGGCGGGTGGCTCACGCGGCGGCGAGTCGGGCATCTGCCGGCAGGCTTACGGCACCGAATGCACGCGCCTGATGGTGCTATTGCAGGCAATGCAGGGACTGGGCAAGCCAGGCGTAAACATCTGGGGCACAACGATGGGCGCGCCCTATAACGCCGATTTCGACTTCCCTGGTTATGCAACATTTGGCCCCGGTTTTCTAAACGGGCTGACGGATAAAAAGACGGACAATCCGGTCAAACAGCGCGTTTACCGACTGCTGATGCCAGAAGCGATATTAAATCCCCCCATCAAGTGGCTGGGCGAAACGTTCTGCGGGCAATCGTTGGACCAGCAGTTCATACCCTTTACTTACCCCTCCCCCGGCTGCTCCGAGGTCAAGATGTTCTACCGCTACGGCGGCTCATACATCGGGACGATGACGGAGACGAACCGCTACGTTAAAATGTACCAGAGCCCCAAGCTGGAATTCGTCGTTAACCAGGACTGCTGGTGGTGCACCGAAACTGGGTTTGCCGACATTATCTTGCCTGCCTGCACCAACTTTGAGCGCCCGGACATCGGGGAGTGGGCAAACACCGGCGGCTACACACACCACGGCTCCATCGCCTGTAACCACCGCGTTATCGTCTATCAAAAAAAATGCATCGAGCCGTTATACGAATCAAAATCAGATTATCAAATATTCGTCGAGCTGGCAGACCGTCTGGGCGTTAAAGAAGACTTTACCGATGGCAATACCGAGGAGGACTGGGTGGAGAAGGTTTACCACGCCTCCGACCTGCCCAAGCACGTCTCCTTTGAAGATTTTAAGAAGAAAGGCTACTTCATTGTCCCATTCAGTAACGGGCATAAGTTCACTCCCGGGCTGCGCTGGTTCTATGAGGGGCGCGAGTGCGATACCCCCGACTACTTTAATCCCAAGCGCCAGACGGAAAAGGCTAAAGAGCTGGGAACTTACTCCGGCAAACTGGAGTTCGTCTCCCAGAGCTTAAAACAGCACCTCCCCGATGACGAAGAGAGGCCACCCCTGCCGCGCTATATACCTTCGTGGGAAGGGTATAACTCGGCGGATGTGAAGAAATACCCCCTCCAGTTCATTTCACCCCACCCCAGATACACTTTCCACACGCACCACGACGCAAATTCAAGCTGGCTGCATGAGATACCCGGCCACAGAGTCCTGAAGGACGGCTATTACTGGCATCCGGTGCGCTT
>JAQTMM010000031.1 GCA_028714335.1 Dehalococcoidales bacterium | reverse complement strand
AGTATTACCCTTAATATGACTACGGAAAAAGGCCGCGAACTGGCTAAAAAGCTGATTGCTATCTGCGACGTTGTTTCCGAAAACTTCGGCGGCGGCGTTTTAGAGCGCTGGGGCTTAAGCTACGAGGAAATGAAAAAGATTAAGCCGGACATTATCTATTACGCCGGTTCGGGCTACGGGCGCAGCGGGCCCCACAAGGAACGCCCCGCTTACGCCGAAATTGTCGACGCCTTTACTGGCGTTACCTATTCCAACGGCTTCCCCGGCGGCGAACCTAACGTCATTGGCGTTTCGCCCTGGACGGACGGCGCCCAGGCTATCCACGGCGCGGTGGCTATGATGACGGCGCTTTATTACAAGCAAAACTCCGGCGAGGGGCAATACATCGACGCCGCCATGATTGAGGGGCACGCGAATTTCCAGTCGGAGATGGTCATGGGCTACATCATCAACGGCATTATTGGCGAGCGCATCGGCAACCGCGACGCTTACATGGCGCCCCACGGCTGTTACCCTTGCAAAACCACCGGCGATGAAGACGAGTGGATTGCTCTGGCGGTTGCTAATAAAAAGGAATGGGAAGCGCTTTGTAAACTGATGGGCAACCCCGACTGGACAAAGGAACACGCCTTCAGCGACGAGTTATCGCGCTGGGAAAACCAGGTAGAATTGGATAATCACCTGTCTGCATGGACGCGCCAATACGACGCTTACGAATTAACCGCCATTTTGCAGAAAAACGGCATCGCCGCCACGCCTTCTTTCAGCACTAAGCAACTCACCCACGATGCGCACATCAACGAGCGCGGCTTTTTTAAAAATCCCCGCCACTCCGTGCTGGGCGAAAAGGTCTTAGCCGGATTGCCTATCAAGTTCAGCGGTTATCCTGAAGGCGACTATCAAACCCCGCCCCTCCTCGGCGAGCATAACAACTACGTTTTCGGTAAACTGCTCGGCCTGCCGTCCGACGAAATCCGCCGCCTTATTGAAGCCAAGGTTTTAAGTTAATACTATTGACTTAAATATTCTGTTACGGTAAGATAATGGTTTGCTGCCTGTTATTTCTTGAGGAGGTGGTTTCTGATGGTAATTGGGGCAATTATTTTAGCTGTTGGCGTCATCGCTATACTGGTAACGACGGGAACGGTATCCGGCTCAATCTGGGATTACACCTGGCCCACCGTTTTAATCATAATCGGTTTATCCTTTATCATCGGCAGATTCCGGCGTCAGCGCTGGTTCTGGGGCTATCCTCCCTGGGATGACAGGGACCGTGATAAGCACAACAAAGAATAGCCTGCCAAACCCTCGCTGTTCTTCATAACATGGGCGCCGTCCATACCCGTTAGCGCCGCCGCGGCTGTAGTTGCAAGAGCATTCGCTTCTTTGCAGCATCAAAGCGACCCATCCGCAGCATCATGGCATTACTATGCCGTTAAAACGGCATATCGTTATAGGATTTTTTATGCAGGACTATACAAAAAGACTAGGTGAGGCTCCACTCGGCAAGCTGATTATTGCTTTGAGCTTGCCCGGTATTATCTCCACTATCACCACGAGCCTCTACAACATAATAGATACCATCTGGGTAGCCAGGATTGGCCACGAGGCTATTGCCGCGTTGACGATTTCCTTCCCCTACCAGATACTCTTTTACGCCATCGGCGGCGGCACGGGCATCGGCATCAGCGCGCTGGTCTCGCGGCGCTTTGGCGAGAAGAATCTTAGCGCCACCAACCACGCCGCCGGCCAGATTTTCTTCCTCTCGGCTTTCTGGGGATTAATCTTCTTGACGATTGCCGTCTGCTTCGCCGATAGGTTATTGCCCCTGATGGGCGCTACGCCGGACATCTTTGACTACAGCCGCATCTACTTCATCGTGACGTCTTACGCCGCGCCGATGATTATCCTTGCTCTATGTATGAGCAGCCTCTTCCGCGGTTCCGGCGACGCCGTTAAACCGATGGTCATTATGGTGGTCGGCACCGTGATTAACATCATCCTCGACCCCTTTATGATTCTCGGTATCGGGCCCTTCCCGGAAATGGGTGTGGCCGGCGCCGCCTGGGCGACGTTTATCTCGCAGGCTTGCGCGATGTTGCTGGGGATGTACTTCTTCTTTGCCCGCAAGACCGCCTATCGCATTAAGTTTTCCCATATCCTCCCCAACTGGCAGATAATCAAGGACATCTACCGCGTCGGCGCCCCTACGGCGGTGTTCCAGTTCGTGGAAAGCATTATTTTCCTGCTGCTGAACACCATCATCTCCATGTTCGGTTCGGTGGCGCTGGCGGCTTTGGGCCTCATCATGCGTATTTCCGATTTAGCCTATATGCCGATTATGGGCGTTTCTCACGGGCTGCTGCCTATCATCGGTTACTGCTTCGGGGAGGGCAACTATAAACGGCTCTGGGACGCTCTTAAGAAAGCGACGCTTTATATCACCATCCTACTGGTGGGGGTTACCGTTTTGATAGAGATATTCGCCCCGAACCTAATCGGCATCTTTACCCAGGAGCGGGAACTCCTCGATATCGCCGTTACCGCCATGCGCATCTCCATGATTTCTATGGTGCTGATTGGCTTTAGCGTCCTGGTGACCACCACGCTGCAGGGCCTCTCCAAGGGCATGATGGCTTTGTTCCTTTCCTTCACCAGGCAGTTCATCGTGTTCCTTCCGGCGCTTTACCTCTGCCGCTACCTGTGGGGCCTAACCGGCGTGTGGATTTCCTGGCCCATTGCCGATGCGCTTAGCGCCGTGGTCTCGTTTATCTTTATCTGGTGGGAATACAGAAAGTATCACGGCAAATCCGGCCCATTGCCGCTTATGCAGAAGTAAAAAAGGGTGGAGTAATTTATCCCCGCCCTTACTATTTGATATCTAGATTAAAAAGCTGTACCGCATTCTCCGTCGTCGCTTTAGCCGCCTCCCCCTCGCTTAAGCCCTTCAAAGCCGCCGCCCCTTTTAATGACCTCACCGCTTCCGCCGGAGTCGCTTTAAACTCGCCCTCCCGCCCCCGCGCATAAGTCACCGGGCTGTCCGTCTCCAGTAGCAGCTGCCCCAGCGGCGTTTCCTTCACCGCCCTCCTGTGCTCCTCGTGATATTCCACCGCCGGCGTCACCGATATGTAGTACCCGCCGTCAATAATGTCCCTTAAAACGCTGGACGTCCCCGTGTACCAGTGGAAGACCGCTTTAGTAATCCCCGCCCCCTTCACCATGTCAAACGCATCCCTCCAGGCGTAGCGCGAGTGTATCAGCGCCGGTTTGTTATGCTCTTTGGCTATTTGTAGTACTTCCGCGAGTACCCTTTTCTGCAGGTCCTTATCCGCCACCGCCCGCACTCGCTTATGATAGTCCAGCCCCACCTCGCCTATTGCCACCGCTTTAGAAATATTTGAACGGATAAAATCCAGGTTCGCGGCTATCTCCGGTTCTTTAATATTCCAGGGGTGGTAGCCGAGGGCAGGGTAAACAAAGCCGGGGTATTTTGCGGCAATCTCCAGCGTCTTTTTATTTGACGCTAGGTCCTGCCCCACGGCAATGATTGCCACAACCCCTGCTGCTTTCGCCTGCGCCATCACCGCCTCTAGACTCTCTATCTCGTCCAGGTGCGCGTGGGTGTCAATAATCCCGTTCATTTTCACCGTCCATCATACCATACCTCCTCGGCTTGACGCGCTTAGCCGGGTCGCTTATGATGTGAGAAAAATCTTGGAGTTTATTTAATGAAATACGATAATTACGTAATCAGCAAACCGGTGGCCACCGGCGGCTATGGCCCGGAGTTCGTTTACGTGGGTGACCGCGAATACAAGTCCAACTTCACCATCATGTTCCTGCGCATCACCGAGCCCACACTTATGGAGGAGTACCCCCACTCCCACGACTTCGATATGTATCTCTACTTCATGTCCTTCGACCCGGACAACATGGGCGATTTAGGCGCTGATATTGAAATCGGGCTGGGGGAGGAGCGTGAAATCCATAAGATAACCACCCCCACCACCGTTTATATACCCGCCGGGATGATTCACTGCCCGCTGGAGTTTAAAAAGGTGACCAAGCCCATTCTTTTCGTGCATTGCACGCTGGCGGAAAAGTACGTTAAAGAAGAAAGCAAGATTATTAAAGACTAATCAGCCGATTATCCCTTCACCACCGCCAGCGGACGCGTTCGTGCTACTTTTTTGGATATCCCCGCCCCGTCCGCTACGCGCACTACGTCTGCCACGTCTTTATAAGCCTCCGGGGCTTCTTCCGCCAGTCCGCTTAAACTCCCCGCCCTTACGGCGATGCCCCGCGCCTCTAAATCTTTTAAAACATCCTGCCCGCTCAACTTGCGTTTTAACGCCGCCCGGCTCTGCAGCCGCCCCGCCCCGTGGCATGTTGACCCGAAGGTCTCCCGCATCGCCTGCTCGGTGCCGACTAAAATATAAGACATCCTCCCCATATCCCCCGGTATCAGTATCGGCTGCCCCACCGCTTTATATTTCTCCGGTACGTCTTTATGCCCCGCCGGGAAGGCGCGCGTCGCCCCTTTGCGATGAACGCACAGCCGTTCGTTTTTGCCTGCTACCTCATGCTCTTCCAGCTTGGCGATGTTATGCGTCACGTCGTAAATCAGTTCCAGCCCCGCTTCTTTAGGGCTTAATCCCATCACCCGGCAGAAAGCCTCTCGCACCCAGTGAGTGATGCACTGGCGGTTCGCCCAGGCGTAATTGGCCGCCCCGCGCATGGCGCTTAAGTAGGCGCTGCCTTCGTTGCTGGAGACCGGTACGCAGACCAGTTGGCGGTCCGGCACCTGGATGCCGTACTTCGGCATCGCCTGCATCATTGATTTAATATAATCGTCCGCCACCTGGTGCCCCAGCCCCCGTGAGCCGCAGTGGACGTAGAGCATTATTTGCCCCACCCTCTCGATGCCCATCGCTTTAGCGGCGTTTTCATCATAAATCTCGTCCACTACCCCTACTTCTAGAAAATGATTCCCCGAGCCGAGCGTCCCCAACTGCGGGATGCCCCGCTCTTTCGCCCGCCCGCTTACTTTAGTTGTGTCGACGTTTTTCATCTCGCCGTGTTCTTCGGTCGTTTCCAAATCTTCCCCGACGCCGTAGCCTTTTTCTACCGCCCACCGCGACCCTTTGACCAAAACCTCATCTATTTCTCCGGCGCGCAGTTTAATCACGCCTTTAGACCCCACCCCTGACGGCACGGCGTTAAAAAGCGCGTCAATCAGTGTTTTTATTTTGGGAGCGACGTCCTCTTTAGTGAGGTTGGTGCGCATTATTCTCACGCCGCAGTTGATGTCGAAGCCCACCCCACCCGGCGATATCACGCCGTCGCTAACGCGCGTTGCCGCCACCCCGCCAATGGCGAAGCCGTAACCCCAGTGAATGTCCGGCATCGCTAAAGACTGACCGACTATCCCCGGCAGGAAAGCCACATTCGCCACCTGCTCCAGCGCCTGCTCATCCAAAAGGTGCGGCAGCATGCCCTCGTCGGCATAAACCAGCCCGTCCACCCGCATACCCACTTTATAATTTTTCGGTATCCGCCAGCGGAACTCGTCAACCTTTTCCAGCTTGCCGCCCCATTTAGGCATTTATTGTTCCTCCGCTACATTCCTCTCCCTTGACGGGAGAGGTTAGGTGAGGGTGTAATCTAGGGTACTTATTACTCCCCCTCTCTGTGCACGGAGACTTGTCCTGAGTGAAGCCGAAGGAGGGGGAGTTAAAGGGGGTGAGGTTTCTAAACATCAAAAATCACCTGCACCCGGTTTTTCTTCTCGTCCACTTCCAGCATGTGAAACGTCGCCGACTTTACCCCCCGCTTTATCTGGTGGCGCTTTGGGTCGTATTTTTCTCCGGTGCAGTCCGCCGTTAGCTTCTTTTCTCCAAACTCTATAATATCGAACCTCTTAAACACCAGCCCCTCCACATCGAAGTAATAAAGCAGGGTATTCAGCCACTCAAAAAGCAGACTCTCTTTATCGTCGCTCTCAATCTCCACCCGCCGCGTCTCTTTTTCTTTAAAGCCCCCCACCTCCGCAATGATGCTGAACATGCCATAGGCGGCGTTAGCATAGGCTTCGGCTAAATCCTTGCCGTAAGCCGCCACACCCATGTCCGCTGTATGTTCGATTAGTTCAAACTTCTTCATAAATAAGTATATGTGCCTCCCCTTTTCCCTCCCCCACAGATTTTTATCATATCCCCAACCCCGCTGTAAGTCAAAGCGTAAAAAACCCTATTTATGTTATAATCTTTCCAGCACATTTGCCTATGGAAAGAGGTATTAATCATGACTGAAGCTTCCCGTGAAGTATTTTGGAACATCAGCGTCTCCTGGCCCATGTATGTGGTTCTCGCTTTGGCGATGGTCGTGCTTTGCTACGGCGTCTATATCCACTACAAGAGGTGGCTGGTCGGCCAGCCCGCCAACCGCGCCAACAACTGGTGGCAGCGTACTAAAGACTTTTTATACCTCGCCGTCGTCGAGGGGCTCATCCACCGCAAGTTCCTGGGCATCGAGAGGCCCTACCGCCGCCGCGAGCTTTTCGCGGGCGCCATGCACTTCTTTATCTTTTGGGGCTTTATCGTTTTCCTCCTCGCCACCATCGTCGGCATCTGGGAAGCTTATTTAACCGGTCCTGTTTACCTCGCTTTTTCCGTTATCGTGGATGCTTTCGGCATCCTCGCGGTTGTCGGTATCTTAATGGCGCTTTTCCGCCGCTATATCTGGAAGTGCAAACGCATTGATAACAAGTGGGAAGACCTCTCCACGCTTTTAATTATTCTGGTCATCATCGTCAGCGGCTTCATCGTCGAGGGTCTGCGCATCGCTGTTTCTGAACTCCCCACCCACGCTGACTGGGCGGTGTTTTCGCCGGGCGGCTGGGTCTTCGCTAAAGCCTTCGAAGGCGCCAGCCCAAGCGCTTTACTTAACTGGCACGTCGGCATCTGGTGGTTCCACGTCGTCCTCGCCTACGGCCTGTTCGCCTACCTCGCTTTGGTCAATTCGCGCCTCTTCCACATTGTCTGGGACCCGGTAAATATCTTCTTCCGGAATCTGGGGCATAAGGGCGCTTTAACTCCTATCGACTTTGAAAAGACTGAGCAGTTCGGCGTCAGCAAAATCGAGGAGTTCACCTGGAAACAGCTCTTTGATTTAGACGCCTGTACCCGCTGCGGGCGCTGTCAGGATGCCTGCCCTGCTTACGCCTCCGGCAAGTCCCTCAACCCCAAGCAGATTATTCAGGACTTAAAAAATCACCTGTATGAAGTCTATCCCGGCAAGTTCTCTCTTAAGCCCGCCGCGGAGCGCAAAGAGATGCTTGGCGGCGTTATTACCGACGAGGCACTCTGGGACTGCACTACCTGCCGCGCCTGCATGCAGGCTTGCCCCATTTATGTGGAGCACGTGGACAAGATAATTGATATGCGCCGCAACCTCGCTATGGAAAAATCCCGTTTCCCCGAAGCCGCCCAGGAGGCTTTAAAGAGCCTCAACACTCGCTTCCACCCCTACCGCGGCACCACCGCCACCCGCACCACCTGGTGCGAAGGGCTTGACATAAGCACCGTGGCCGACGCTGCTGATATTGACGTCCTTTACTGGGTGGGCTGTTCCGCCGCTTTAGACGACCGTAACATGAAGGTCGCCCGGGCTACCGTTAAAGTTTTACAGGCCGCCGGCGTTAAGTTCGCCATCCTTGGCGATGAAGAAGTCTGTTGTGGCGACCCTGCCCGGCGCATCGGCGATGAATATCTTTTCCAGACGCTTTGCAAACAGAACATTGAAATTCTTAAGGGGCACAACGTTAAAAAGATTCTCACCTCCTGCCCCCACTGCTTTAACAGCTTTAAGTTCGAGTATCCCCAGTTCGGCGGCAACTTCGAGGTGGTGCATCACACCCAGTTCCTTGCCGGACTGCTTAAGGACGGAAAGCTTAAAATCAAGAACCCCGCCGCTTTAAAGACCGCCTACCACGATTCCTGCTACCTCGGGCGTTATAACGACGTCTACAGCGAGCCGCGGCAAATTTTACATGCCGTCAATAGTAAAAACGTCGAGCTTCCGCGCCGCCTGTCCGATAGCTTTTGCTGCGGGGGTGGGGGCGGTCATATATGGATGGAGGAAGACGCGGATAAACGTGTTAACGAACGCCGCGTTGAAGAAATCCTGAAAGCCGATGTTAAGTGCGTGGCAACGGCATGTCCTTACTGCCTGACCATGCTGGAAGACGGCATCAAAGCTAAAAACGCCGAGGAAACCGTTAAAGCCGTAGACCTTAGCGAATTACTGGCGGCAGCGTTAGAGTAGAATTGTCATTCTGAGCCGAAGCCCTCGAGCGGAGCGAAGGGGTAGCGAAGAATCTCGTTTCGGGGTGGGGCGTGCGGTAATTGCGCAGTTGCGCATTATCTTAATTGTCATTCCAGCGAAGGCTGGAATCCACTCTTGAACTTGGTAATACTACACCTTAGAAGGTAATGCCACAATCGCCGTGCCGGTGACGGTCTTTTCGCCCTGCGGGTTCTCCGCCCAGATTTCCACCCGCGCCAGGTTCTTGCCGTCCTCTTCGTACTTTTTTGTCACCTTGCCGTTGCAGATGATGTCCTCGTGGACTTTATTCATCCCCCGGTAGCTCCCGTTAAGCTTTAGGAGCCTCCCCTTTTCGCCCAGCCAGTCCGTCACCATCTGCCCCAGGAACGAAAGCGTCAGCCACCCGTGTACGATAACCCCCGGCAGCCCGTTGGCCTGCGCAAAGTCTTTATCGTAATGTATCTGGTAAAAATCACCGGAGGCGCCGGCGTACTTCACCAGCTGCATGGTGGTGGGGTACTTCACCAGCGCCGGTATTTCCGTGCCTTCCGCGATGTCTTCGTAATAAACCTGTGCCATAAAATTCTTTTTCCTAATTTCTTCCTCTCCCCTCGCGGGAGAGGACCGAGGTGAGGGGGTCCTAATATTTTATATACGTGTTCTTCCCTTTAACGACTACCTCGCCGCGCTGGTTGGTGTAGGTCATTTCTGTGAACATGAAAAGCGTCGGCCCCTCCGCGCCCGGCACCTGCCGTAAGCGCGTTAGCTTTGAGGTGATGGATATCACGTCCCCTGCCTTGATGGGCTGCAGATATTCCAAATCACTGCTCCCGTTGAGGAGTCGCTTTAGGGGAATGTCGATGTTGAACAGTTTGTGTAGTAAATCGTGAGGGACTAAAGCGGCGGCAAAGGTCGGCGGCGCTTCCTCGAGCCATTTTGGATTGGGGTCATCAATCGCCTCGGCAAAACGCTTTAGCATCCCCTTCTCAATCTCATAGACTTCCGGCCCGAACTCTACGTTGAGCAGGCTGTTCAATTCTTCGGTTATTACCGATTCGCCGGCCAAATTTCCCTCCGCTTAAGTAAAAACGTTTTATTATAACCTGTACGCTTGTTTGACGCCACTATTTCTTTAACGGCGGCAATGGCGTCGGTTTATATCCCTGCAGCTTTTTCGCTACCGCGGCGCAGTTCTTCCCAAAGTTCCAGGCGGTGTTCATCCCCTCTTCGTCCTTTGTTACCTCCCCTTTTCCCATCCCGAAGGCCATGTTCCAGTACGTCGAGCCCGGATTTACAATCTGCTGGATGTGGTACCAGTAGAGCAGTTCGGCAAAAGTGAAGTCCTGCCCGGCCCTCCTCGCCACCACTAAAGGTCCGCCGACCTTGCCCGCGTACATGCCGCGGGAAGAAAAACCCGCCCTCTCCAGCAATCCTTTGATTAACGCCGTCGCCGAGCTGTAGTAAACCGGCGACCCAACGATTAATATGTCCGCCGCCAGCATTTTCTGGTGTATCGGTTGCAGGTCGTCCTTGATGGAACACTCGGCCGGGTGCTCGTGGCAGTACCCGCAGTGCTTACAGCCGTGGACGTCCAGCCCCGCCAGCGGTATCAGTTCCGTCTCGATGCCTTCCTCCGCTATCGCTTTAAGGCAATGGTTCACAAATATCTCGGTGTTGCCTTCTTTCCTCGGACTCCCCACGATGCCTATCGCTTTCATTCTTTACCTCGCAATACATATTTTCACTGGGGTTTTTGCGCAATTACTCAACTGCGCAGGTACGCCATTACGTTTCTTGATACAATTTGTGCCTGCTGATGTATTTCGCCACCGTCTCCGGCACCAGCTGGTCTATAGATTCGCCCCGCCCCGCTTTTTTTCGAACCTCCGTAGCGCTGATGTCCACATTGGGTTTATCCAGGAATATCACTTTTCTCTCTATCCCCGGCAGCGCGTTTTCCAGCGCCCTGATGCTGGGCTTTTCGTAGCCCGGCCGCGGCACCGCCACCAGCGTGCACTGGCCGACGATTCTTTCGGGCTGGTGCCAGTTCGGCAACTGCGCCAGGCTGTCCCAACCCAGTATAAAGTATAATTCGTCCTCGCCAAACTTTTTCCTTAAAGCAGCAAGGGTGTCCGCCGTGTATGACGGCCCGTCCCGCTCAATCTCCACCGTCGAAACTCTTAAATAAGGCTTTTCCTCGGCAGCCAGCTTAGCCATTTCCAGCCGGTGTTTTGCCGCTGTCACGAATTCGTTGGGGTGCGTCATCGGCTGCCCGGCCGGTATCAATAGCACTTCGCTTAAGTCCAGTGCTGCTTTAGCCTCTTCGGCTATCATCAAATGCCCCATGTGTATCGGGTCGAAGGTGCCGCCCAATATCCCTATCCTCTTGGACTTCCGCCCCGGTTTATCCCACTCCCATATCAAATCGCCGCAGCGCACCTTGTCCCCCGCCTTGACCCCCGCCTTTTCCAGCGTGCTGTTCACGTTGTATTTATCCAGCTGGTAATTCAATTGCCAGCGTAGTTCCCCCTTGGTGACGCCGTTGCCGGCGTATAGCCTGTCCAGCCCCGGCGCGTGGATGACCCATGTATCCTCTTCTTTGGTAACGGTGACGCGTGCTTCTTTCGGCTGGGGATGGAACACCTTGCCGGGCGCCTCGGGTTTCTTTACGGCGGCTTGTTTCTTCAATAGCTCGAACGCCGCTTCCATCAGCTCTTTCACGCCCTCGCCCGTCGCCGCCGATATATACCTCGCCTTAATCCCCGCCCCCTCAAACTCGCTATTTATAATTTCCAGGTTTTCCTGCACCTCAGGTAGGTCTATCTTGTTCACGGCGACTATCTGTGGTTTTTGCGCCAGCGCCGTGTCGAACATCGCCAGCTCATTGTTTACCCTCACCAAGTCTTCAGTCGGTGTATCGGACGCGCCGCTAATAATATGTATTAAAATTTTGGTGCGCTTGGTATGGCGTAAAAAGTCATGCCCCAGCCCTTTACCCAGATGCGCCCCCTCTATCAATCCCGGTATCTCCGCCAGGACAAATCTTTCCATCCCGATGTCCACCACCCCCAGTTCCGGCTCCAGCGTCGTAAATGGGTAATCCGCCACTTTAGGTTTGGCCGCCGATGCCGCTGTGAGAAGAGTGGACTTGCCCGCATTGGGGTACCCGATAACCCCCACATCGGCAATTACCCTCATCTCCAGCTTTAGCGTCTTTTCTTCGCCTTTTTCGCCTTTTTGCGCCAGCCGCGGCACCTGGTTGGTGGACGATTTAAAGTGGACGTTGCCCCAGCCACCTTTTCCCCCCTCCGCTATAATTATCTTGTCCCCCGCGTTCTCCAGATCGGCAACAGTTACTTCGACGCCGTCTTCCTCGGTGGTGATTATCGTCCCCGCCGGCACGTTGAGAATCAGGTCCTGCCCGTTCCTGCCGTACTTCTTCCGACCAGCGCCGTTATGCCCGTTCTCCGCTTTATACAGCCGGTGGTGCTTGAACTCTCTTAATGTGTCCGTTGAATTATCCGCCTGGATAATGACGTCGCCGCCTTTTCCTCCGTTGCCGCCGTCCGGCCCCCCAAAGGGTACATACATCTCCCGGCGGAAGCTTACCGCTCCGTTGCCGCCGTCACCGGCTTTAATTCGTATCTCTATTTGGTCAATCATAGTATATTCACAAAATTAAAATAACAATAAGATTATACAACAACTTGTTATATAAAGGATTTACAGTAAGATTAACACTAATAACAGAAAGAAGATATGTTAGTGTCTGATATCAGGAGTACCAAATACACTACAAACCCACCAACAGAATATTCACAAAATAACCACAATCTAAACACAAATAAAACTCAAATTTACTATTGAGGACTTGCGTAATTGCGCAACGGCGTAAATACGAATGTACGCAAGTGCGTTGCTATTAATAATAATAACACTAAGGAATAAGGGGAAATAAGCCTAAGCAAGGCTGGCGGAACCGGCTTTAGGACGGATGTGACGTTGAATATCGTGCAGTTTGCGCTTTAAGAAAGGGCTGACATTGATGTCGTTGCCGACCTTTTTGCAGGCGTTGGTTACGGCGGCGGCGTCCCGGTTGCCTAACGCTTGTCCTATCTGATCGAGGGAGTAGTTGGTCTCCTGCCGGATGAGGTACATGGCCAGGCGGCGGGCTAAAGCGGTGTCTTTATCCCTCTCCCGCCCCACTAAAGCATCGCGGGAAAGCTGGAAAGAATCGGCCACAGCCTCGATTATCATCGTCGGCGTAACGTCGTCGGGTGTCGCCGTATCTTTGCCGCCGATATCCTCTAGTGCTTTGACGGCAATCTCCAGTGTCGGTGTCGTCTGCAGCAGTTTGGCGAAGGCGCAAACCCGGTTCAATGAGCCTTCCAACGCCCTGATGTTGTTTTGCGCTTCCCTGGCGATGTATTCCAGCACTTCTTTAGGAACGTTAACGCCCTTCCGACGGGCTTTGGACTGTAAAATTGCCAGGCGCATCTCGTAGTCCGGTGGTTGGATATCTACAATCAGGCCCCACTCGAACCTGGAACGTAACCGTTCTTCTAAAAGGGGCATCGTCTTGGGTGGGCAGTCGCTGGTAATTACAATCTGACGGTTGGTGTTGTGCAGTTCGTTGAAGGTGTGGAAGAAGCTCTCTTCCGTCTGCTCTTTGCCGCCGATGAACTGGATATCGTCAATTAACAGCATCCCGATGCTGCGGTACTTGTTGCGGAAATCCTCGGTGTTCCTTTCCCGCACCGACGCTACGAATTCGTTGGTGAACTGCTCGGCGCTGGTGCAGATAACGTTAAAGTGGTTGGCGGCTGCCTGCTGGCCGATGGCGTGAATCAGGTGGGTTTTGCCCAATCCAGCCCCGCCGTAGATGAAGAGCGGATTGTAAACCTGGCCGGGCGTCTGGGCTACGGATAATGCCGCCGCGCGCGCCAGCCGGTTAGCGTTGCCTTCGACGAATGAATCGAAGACATAGTTGGGGTTGAGACGCGTAAAAGCCGGTGGTGGTGGCGTCATGACTGTATCGTCTTTGTCAGGCAGGGGCTGGTGCAACTTGCCGTTGACGCGGAAGACTACCTTTACCTGCGGTGAGGTTAATCCCACCAGAGACTTTTCAATTAAAGAACGCTGATTCTTTTCTAAATATTCCGCCGCAAAGGTGTTCGGCACACCAATGACGAACTGGTTGTCCTGGTAGCTTATCCCCACGGTCTTGCTGAACCACGTGCGAAAGTTCGGCTTGCTGACCTGGACCTGTAAGTCCCCCAGCGCTATGTCCCATATTTCTTGTGGTGTTCTTCGGTTAATCGAACTCATAAATTACACACAAAATGCCTGCCGGATTTCTCCGTAGCAGGCAAATAATTCTCCAAAAATAGACAAAAGTTCTCCCCCAGGTTAAAATGGCGCTTGGGCACCCCGCCCGGTAGGGCGGCTCTGTAGTCTCAACCGTTTTTAGGCGGTTATTTAACTAACAAAAAACAGCATAAAATGAAACCCACAAAATGGCAAATAATTTGGGACAAAAGCTAAGGCGTATATCGCTGCTACCTAACGGCAAATGCTCACGAATCCTCTGTTTATTACGCGTTTTCTATATCATCATGCGTAACAGCATGTGCTGGAAAAAAAAATATTTTAGTGTTAAAATTTTGTCGTCCGGAGGTGAACGTTGCGCATCGTTTTTATGGGCTCCCCACGGTTCTCTGTGCCGTCTCTGGAGCAGCTGATACTTAATAACTATGACGTTGTGGCTGTATACACCCAGCCAGACCGCCCATCCGGCCGCGGACGCGCTTTAGCGGTGTCCCCGGTTAAGGAGGCGGCGCTTAAGTGGAAACTACCCGTTTACCAGCCTCCAGCCCTTAAAGACCCCGCCGCTTTAAAAGAATTGGCGGCGCTTAAGCCGGACGTAATCATCGTTTGCGCCTTCGGTCAAATACTGCCCAGGGAACTGATAGAAATGCCGCCCCGCCAGTGCCTCAACGTGCACTTTTCTTTACTGCCGCGTCACCGCGGCGCTTCACCGGTAGCGGCGGCTATCCTCGCCGGCGATGAATATGCCGGCGTCAGCATCCAGCTGGTCAGGTTCAAGCTGGATACCGGGCCCGTCTTGGCTGCCGCCTCGATTCCCATCCAGCCAATGGATAACACCGGTTCGCTTATGGATAAGTTGAGCGTCGTCGGCGCGCATCTCCTGCAGGAGGCTTTAATTAACTGGCTTAACGGCACAGTTTCACCCTTGCCGCAAGACGAAGCCAAATCCACCTACTTCGGGCAGGTTAAAAAAGAGGACGGCGAGGTTGACTGGAAACTCCCCGCTGTGGAAATATGGCGGCGCGTTAGGGCTTACTACCCCTGGCCCGGCTGTTTTACCTCCTGGCAGGGCAAACAGTTAAAAATCAACGAGGCTTCTTGCCTCCCCGGCGATGGGACTAAAGAATCCGGCAGGGTAATCGCTTTACCTAAAGAGCAGGGCGACCTGGGCATTACTACCGGCGATGGTATCCTGGTCGTTAAGAACATTCAGTACGCCGGCAAGCGCGCCATGACCGCCCCCGAGTTCTTAAGGGGCCAGCGGGACTTTATCGGCGCTGCCCTTCCCAACTAGCGCAACTGCGCAAATGCGCAAATGAGTAAGTGCGTAAAAGCGTACCCCTTTCCCTTTCTCAGCCTCCCTGACTGTTGCTTCCCCGCATCGCCATCGCTATAATCAGGTTATGGAAAAGCCCTTAACCTCAAAAGAGAATCTCCACAAGTTCGATACTTTGGTGGCCATCATCGCTAAACTGCGCGGGCCGGAAGGCTGCCCCTGGGATAAAGAGCAGACCCACCGGAGCCTCCGGGAGAACCTTATATCCGAAGCCTACGAGGTCCTCGCCGCTTTAGACGATGGCGCCAAAGATAAGCTCTGTGAGGAGCTGGGCGACCTCCTCCTGCAGATTATGCTCCATTCCCAGATTGCCAAGGACGACGGCGAGTTCCAGATTGATAACGTTATCCGGAGCATCAACGAGAAACTTATTCACCGCCACCCCCATATCTTTGGCAACTCCAAGGTCAAGGACTCTAAAGAAGTCATGCACAACTGGGAGGAGCTTAAGAAAGAGGAGCGCGACGAAGGCGTTTCTATCCTGGAAGGGGTGCCCAAAGAAATGCCGGCGCTCGCCTATGCCCGCGAGATTTCCCGCCGTGCCGTCCGCGTTGGCTTTGAGTGGGAGAGTCTGGAGGGCGTCCTTGATAAGCTGGTTGAGGAAATACGCGAAATTAAAGAAACCGCCAGCCGCGAGGAAAAGGAGCAGGAGTACGGCGACCTGCTTTTCACGCTGGTCAACGTCGCCCGCTGGGAAGGCATTGACGCCGAGGCCGCTTTAAGGTCGGCCAACAAAAAGTTCTATAAACGCTTTAGTCATATGGAAGAACTCTGTCGTCAACGCGGTATAAATTTCTCCAAGCTCTCGTATAAAGAAAAAGACGACCTCTGGGAGGAGGCCAAGAAGGGGGTTGCTTAAGGGAATGGTCGGGGCGAGTGGATTTGAACCACCGGCCTCAGCGTCCCGAACGCTGCGCGCTAACCAGGCTGCGCTACGCCCCGCCGCCACATATTATAAAGCCACCGCTGTCTTTATAGCAAGGCGGCGGATTTGAGAGTAATTGAGGAAAAGAGTAATTGCGCAATTGCGTAAATGAGAAATAACATGAAATACATCGTATTAATCATCGACGGCGCCGCTGGATTCCCCATCGCTGACCGCGGCGGTAAAACCAGCCTCGAGCTGGCGCGTACCCCCAACCTCGATGCTTTAGCGGCTGGGGGCGCTTTAGGGCTTGCCCGCACCGTCCCGCCCGGCATGGAGCCTTCCAGCGCCTGCGCCTGCATGTCCGTCATGGGCTACGACCCCACCGTCTATTACAAGGGCCGCGCCTCCATCGAGGCAAAGAGCCTCGGCATTGAAGTTGCCCCCGGCGAGGCTGTCTTCCGCTGCAACCTTGTCACCGTCAAGGACGGCAAAATGTTCGACTACTCCGCCGGCCATGTCACTAGCGAAGAAGCAGCGCCTATTGTGGCGTCGCTTAATCAAAATCTGGGTGGTCCTGACGTCCAATTCTATCAAGGAGTCGGCTACCGTCACATTTTGAAAATAAAGGGCCATGAGGAGGTCTTACAAGCCAAGTGTACCCCGCCCCATGATATCCCCGGTAAGCCCGTTAAAGACTACCTCCCCCAGGGCCCCGGCGCCGGACTGCTTTTGGACCTCATGAGCCGCTCTGAAATACTGCTGAAAAGCCATAAAATCAACGAGAAACGCGTCAGCCGCGGCAATACACCTGTAACTACTATTTGGCTGTTTTGGGGCACCGGCGTGGTTCCTGTGATGCCTCCCTTCAAACAGGCTTACGGACTCTCCGCCGCTTTAACCTCTGGAGTTGACCTCCTTCGTGGCTTAGCTATGATGGCGGACATGGCCATACTGAACATTAAGGGCGTTACTGATGCCCCTGATAGCGACCACGCCGCCCAGGCTCGCGGCGCTTTAGAGGCTTTAAAGAAGCACGACCTTGTCGTTGTCCATATAGAAGCCCCCGACGAAGCGGCCCACGGCGGCAGCGTTGAAGAAAAAATAAAAGCCATCGAGGACATTGACCGTGACGTAATTGCGCAACTGCGTAATTACGGAAGAGACCTCCGCGTCCTCGTAATGCCCGACCATCCCACCCCCGTCGCCATCCGCACCCACACCCCCGACCCCGTCCCGTTCCTGCTCTGGGGCAAGGGCGTCAGCCCCAATGGCGCCGCGCGCTTTACCGAGGCCGCAGCTAAAGCCACTGGCGTTTTTATCGGCGATGGGTATAAAATAATGAGTAAATTAATCGGTGACTAAAGCGCACTTACTCATATGAGTGTATGCGTAATTGCGCAATAGAGTAATTGAGGAATTGAGAATATGTCCTTAATCGTGCAGAAATACGGCGGCTCTTCTTTAGCCGACGCCGCTAAAATAAAAAACGTCGCCCGGCGCATCGCCAAAACCCGCAAGGCGGGCAATAAGGTCGTGGTCGTTGTCTCCGCCATGGGTGACACCACTGACGACCTGATTAAGCTGGCATTCCAGGTCAACAAAGACCCGGAAGAGCGGGAACTCGACGTTCTCCTCTCCACCGGAGAATTAGTGGCTAGCACCCTGCTCGCCATGGCGCTGCACGGCATGGGGCAGCACTCCATCAGCTTAAGCGGCGCCCAGGCCGGCATCAGGACCGACGATGCTTACAGTATGGCGCGCATTACCGATATTGACCCCTCCCGCATTTTAAAAGAACTGAACAAAGGCAACATCGTCATTGTCGCCGGTTTTCAGGGCATTAATAAGGACTCTGATACCACCACATTGGGGCGCGGCGGCTCCGATACCACCGCGGTGGCTCTGGCGGCGGCGCTTAAGGCTGAGCGCTGCGAGCGCTACACCGACGTTGACGGCATCTACTCCACCGACCCCCGCCTTCTCCCCAAAGCCCGCAAACTGCGCGATATCAGCTATGACGAGATGCTGGAGATGGTCTCCTATGGCTCTAAAGCCGTCCAGCCCCGCGCTGTAGAATTAGCCGAGGTTTATAACATCCCATTCCTGGTGGCGTCCAGCTTTAACTCCAACCCCGGTACGTTGATTCACAAAGAGGTGAGTATGGAAATTGTAAATAAAGTCCGCAGTATCGCCTACGACCTTGATGTCGCCAAGATAACCATCCTCGGCGTGCCCGATAAGCCCGGCGTCGCCGCCAAAATTTTCGTGCCTCTGGCCAAAGCCGGCGTTAGCGTTGACACCATCGTCCAGAACGCCAGCGTTAAAAACATCACCGACCTTACCTTCACCGTCGCCAAGAGCGACCTCGAAGCCGCTATGAAGGTTGTCCAGCCTATTGCCAAAGCCGTCGGCGCCCGCCAGTGCATCGGCGACCCCCAGTGGGGCAAGGTCAGCATTGTCGGCTCCGGGATGCAGAACACCCCGGGTTATGCCGCCCGTATGTTCGATACGTTGAGTAAAGCCGGCGTCAACATCCAGTTGATTACCACGTCGGAAATCAGGATTACCTGTATCATTGAGCGGGTTAAGGTCAAAGAAGCGGTGACTGTTTTACACCAGGCCTTCGAATTAGACAAAAAGAACTAATCTTTGTTTTTAACTGGAAAAAAGATGGGGCAGGCTGAACAGCCTGCCCCTCGTTGTTTATTGAGCGTAAATCCTCATCTTGTCATTCTGAGCATAGCGAAGAATCTCGTGGGTGGGGATTCGGAGTATATGCGCAATTGCGCAAATGAGTAATGGCGTAAAAGCGTAAGAAAGCTTTGCTAGACCGCTATGACCTCTTTAACCTCCGGCACTTCCTGCTTTAATATCCTCTCGATGCCGTTCTTTAAAGTCATTGTGGAATGCGGACAGCCGGCGCACGCGCCGACGAGCTTAACTTTTACC
>JAQTMM010000030.1 GCA_028714335.1 Dehalococcoidales bacterium | reverse complement strand
TTCATGTAAGCGCACTGCAGGCACTGTTCGTACCAGCCGTTGTAATCACGGTCCATATACAGGTTGCCGCCGCATTTAGGGCATCTTCCGCCAGTCTTTACCTTTCCCATATTCTGCCTTCTTTCTAAAATCTGCTCCTTTACGTTTTTAGCAGTCTTGTTGGTTGACTGCTGATATAATTCTATTACGAAGTATCTAAAAAGTCAATAGGCTGTTCTACTTAATAGAGATAGTAATTAGTCTTAATTCTGAAGCACATTACCGTTAGCGTTGAGGCAATTAGTGTACCGCCGCAATTTTTACCACACTTTGGGTATCAGTGCCTTACGCTCCTGCGGGTAGTCGTCAAAGGTTTCGCGGTACCAGGTGTGGTTCGCTCTAGCGCGTGGCATTAGGTTCGCTACCGTCCAGAAAGCGAATGCCAACCCTGCTATTGACCACGTGGCGATGGCCCACCCTACCCAGATAGTGATTTCACCAAGGTAGTTGGGGCTGCTTACCCAGCGGTAGAGGCGGTGGTTGGATATTTTATATCCGGATTCTCCCGATTTCCTCAATTCGCGTAAAGCCAGGTCAGCCTGGCGGTTGATGATATAGCCGGTAATGAAAAGAGCCACGCCAATGATAAAACGGGGGTCGGTCAACCAGCTGTTAGCATAACCACCGGAAAAATACGATACGTAACGCCCGTTAAGGTAACCGTTCATCAGGTTAAACAACAGGCCGAAGCTGATAATGGATAACGGCATGCGGTGGGCTATACCGCGTAGACTGAAGGGATAAATAAACGCCCGGTGGACGTAGTGCAACTCCCAGAGTACCAGAAAAATAATGGCTACGGGATTACTCCTCCATTCACCCATAAAGAAGAAAACGGCAAAGGCTATCGGGGAGGCGGCTTCCATTAATACCCATCCCAACTTATTCCCCACTGCATATCCCCAGCCCTTGCGGGTGTGGCGTCCGTATGGAGCTGCAATAAAAAACAAAACAACAAATACAATAGCGGCTATGACGAACCAGGTAATCAGCAGGCTGTTATAAATAGTTGACTCGTTCAATTCTGTTCTCCGGTTATAATTTTTTTGGCAGGTTTATTTTACCGTTCTTTTCAAACCACTGTAATGTATCCGCCAGCGTTTCACGGAAAGCCCGCGGCTGATAGCCCAGTTCTCGCGTGGCTTTTTCGTGGCTGATGTGTTTATTGCTATTTAAAGTGCGCAGGGACATCCTGGTATACAGCGGGCGCTTGTGACTGATATTACAGTATCCCTCGATGAAAGGCGCGCTGACATGCGCCAGCCATAACGGACAAACCCACTTTTCGGTGTTGGCGCCAGTAATCTCCGCGATGACTTTGGCTATATCGCACATAGACAACCAGTGTCCGGATATCAGGTAGCGCGAACCCGCCGGCGCTTTTTCCGCCGCCAACATCGCCCCCTTGGCAACGTCGCGGGCATCCACCCAGTCAAATCCGCCGTTGACTAAAGCCGGTAATCTGCGTTGGGCAATCATTATTAGCGCTTCGCCGAAGAATGATGGCTGGTAATCGTAAGGCCCAAAGGCGGCGGTTGGATAAATAATCACGGCGTTCAGCCCCTGTTCAATCGCCTGCCGCACTATCCTCTCACCGATGGCTTTAGAGCGGTCGTAAGGCGGTAAACTATTTCCATTAGCTGGCGGCCGTTCTTCATTAACCGGGGTATCTAACGGCTCCTGCGTCAGTGCGTGTATCGAGCTAAAGTGAACCAGGCGTTTGACGCCTTGTCGCTTGCACGCCTCGATGACGTTAGCTGTACCACTTACGTTAATCTCCTCCAGTTGCTGCCAGCCACCCATGGAAAGCGATATCGTCGCTGCCAGGTGGTAAACGGTATCCACTCCTTTAAAGGCGTTGGACAAAGACTCAACGTCACGTAAATCACCATGGACTTGTTCTACATCAAGCCCGTCTATCGCCTTGTGGTGTTTATGCACCAGACAACGTGTAGAAGTATTTTGTTTGATTAAGGCGTGTACCAGGTTGGCTCCGATATGCCCGGTAGCGCCGGTTACGGCTACTTTCATTGAAACACATTATAACATAGAAAGGCTAGGTATAGCCAAAATCTTTTCCACAAGATTGTCAGACATAGTATAAAAATGATACGATTAATACAATATCCGATATATCGGATTTCCCCAGACGTTCATTTTATTGTTCTATGATAAAAAAATCTAGTTCCAATTACCGGTGGTACATCCTGTTCCTGTCTATGCTGGCATACGCCGTCATCGCCGGATCGGCCAGGATGTGTATGCCGGTGCTTTTCAAAGAAATCGGCGACAATCTTTCTTTGGACGTTGTAGCCCTCGGCACGGTATGGGGCATGGATCCCCTCGCCGGTGTATTCGTCGGTTTGCCCAGCGGCTTACTGGCGGACCGCTTCGGCACCAAGCGCACCATTGCTTTCCTTTGTATAATGGCTGGGTTCTTAGGCGCTCTACGCGGATTTTCGACCAACTTTTTATCCCTGGCGGCAACGATGTTCCTTTTTGGCCTGATGTCGGCCGCCCTCCCCAGTGTAGTGCCTAAAGTTACGGCGGAATGGTTTTCCGGTAAATATCTGGGGATTGCCAACGCTCTGCTCAATGTCCTCTGGGCCATCGGCTCGATGATTGCCACCCAGTTCAGCGCTACCACTTTTTCACCCGCCCTCGGCGGCTGGCGCAACGTCATGTTCCTCTATGGCGCCCCGGCTTTGCTGCTGGGCTTGCTCTGGGTGTTTACCGGCCGCGAACCCACCAGTAAACCCAAAGGTTTTGAACCCAAGGTCGCAAAGGTCCCCTTCCGGGAAGCAATATTGCACGTGATGCGTATTAAAGAGGTCTGGATAGTCGGGTTGGTGACGATGATGCTCTGGGGCGCTTCGATGGGCTATATCGGCTATCTGCCGCTCTACTTGCGCAATATCGGCTGGGAGCCTACCGTCGCCGATAGCACCATGACTATTCTAAGCTTTATGATGATGCTCGGCTCCATACCTATGGTGCTTATCTCGGATAGGCTCCATACACGCAAATGGGTACTGGTTGCCTGTATTGCGTCGGTTACTATCTTCTTGGCGTTGATGCCTTTTGTTAACACCACCTGGATATGGATATTGCTCATTGTCAGCAGCTTTTTACGCGCCGGCACCAATTCACTCTTTAATGTAATATTGTTGGAAATCCCGGAGGTTGGCGCCACTTACGGCGGCACGGCTATAGGCATGGCCAATACGATATCCATGATTGGCGCCTTTTTGGCGCCGCCGATAGGCAACAGCTTGGAGCAGTACGGTGTGGGGATGCCCTTCCTCTTCTGGGCATTCTTATCGCTGCTAAGTTTAGGGATTTTGTTCGTTATAAAGGAAAAGAAGAAGAAAAAGCCCGAGTTTATTTATCCGCACTAATCCTGACCAGCACCTGGCGGTTCCTCGGTCCATCGAATTCACCAAAGAATATTCCCTGCCAGGTCCCCAGCGCTAGTTCGCCATAGGTAATAGGCAGGGTCACCGAGCTGCCGATTAAAGCTGCTTTAATATGCGCCGCCGCATTCCCTTCCGAGTGTCTATATTCACCCCGGCGTGGCGCCATTTCTTCCAATCGGTTTAAAATATCGTTCACAACATCCGGGTCGGCATGCTCATTAATCATTATACCGGCTGTTGTGTGCGGTATATAAACGACGCATACACCGTTCTCTACGCCGCTGTCTCTGACTATCTCCCTGACTTTTAGGGTGATTTCCTGGAATTCCGCCTGTTCACGTGTTTTGATATCCAGTTTCTGTATCATGTCTTACCTCGTATTACAGTTCTATATCTATATTCTACTATAACTTGACCATAAGAAATAAACAAGTTAGACTATAAATATAGGAGATTAGTCATGCCTATTTATGAATACATGTGTTCTCACTGTAAAACGAAGTTCGAGCAGATGCGTCCTTTGAGCCAATCCGGGCAAGACGCGCAGTGCCCGAAATGTCATAAACCTTCCCCCCGCAAGATGTCCTCCTTCTCCGCTTTCACCACTTCCGTCAGCGGCGTCCCGACCAGGGTTTCCGGCACCAGCAGCGGCTGTTCAAGCTGTTCCTCCGGCAACTGCTCTTCCTGCGCGTCATAACCTTTGACACCCCTGCCTGAAAGCTGTTAATCTTTAATATAATTATTTGTAAGGCAGGTGGTCGTTATTAGTTCCTTCAAATCAGAAAATCCAATCCGCTTTCGCTGGGTTTACATCGCCCTGCCGATAGCGCTTTTCATCGTAACTATTATCCTCGCTGTTTGTTTTTATCCCTTTATGTCGTCGGAGGTAGCCTATCACTTTAACGGCGATACGCCGGATAAATACCTAACGCGCGTCGGCTTCGTCGCCTGGATGATTATCCCCCAGTTCGTTTTTGCTATTATCGGTATTGCTATCGTCCGCCTGGTGAGTATGACTTCACCCAGCTTTACTTCCGAAAACTCGCCCCTTCAGGACATCCTCCCGATAATGGGCAACATGCTGGCTCTGCCGCAGATAGTCATTATCTTTGCCATGGTAAGTTTCTTTGTCTATGATGTCTATGAAATCAGGCTGATTTCGCTTTGGATATTTATCGTCATCGTTTTGGTCATCGGTGTAATTATATTAGCGTTGCTCTTCATGCGGGCTATCCACCGGGCGCGCCGCCGCCAGGCTAAAATCAAACAGGAGAAACTAAATGCCAGATAATAGCAAGTTGACTATGGATAAACTCGTTTCGCTGTGCCAGCGGCGGGGCTTTATCTTTCCCAGCAGTGATATTTACGGTGGCCTTTCCGGGTGCTGGGACTTCGGCCCCATCGGCATCGAACTAAAGCGTAACGTTATGGACGCCTGGTGGAAGAACATCGTCCAGCAGCGCGACGATATCGTCGGCGTGGACACAAGTGTTTTAATGAATTCCAAGGTCTGGGAAGCCAGCGGCCACGTAAACAATTTTAAGGACCCTTTGGTGGAATGTAAAAAATGCCACTTGCGTTGGAAAGCCGACGACCTTAAAGGCGATAAGTGCCCCTCCTGCGGCGGTGAACTCACCGAGGAGCGGATGTTCAACACCATGTTCAAAACCTTCGTCGGGCCAGTGGAAGAAGAAGCCGCCGTTATTTACCTCCGTCCGGAAACAGCGCAGGGCATGTTCGTTAACTTCCAGAACGTGGTCGGTACTGCACGTAAACGCCTGCCCTTCGGCATCGCCCAGCAGGGCCGCGCCTTCCGTAACGAGATTACCACCGGCAACTTTATCTTCCGCAGCCGTGAATTTGAAATCATGGAATTCGAATATTTCATCAAGCCCGGCACCCAGGATAAATGGTTCGAATACTGGGTCAACGAACGCTACCAATGGTGGCAGCAGATGGGCGTCAATAAAGACCATCTCCAACTGCACCACAAGAAAAAAGAAGACCTGGCGCATTACGCCATCGCCGGCTCCGATATCGAGTACAACTTCCCCTGGGGCTGGGGTGAACTGGAAGGCATTGCTAGCCGCAGTGACTATGATTTAAAACAACATGCAACCGCCAGCGGTAAATCCATGGAATACTTTGACGACGAGACTAAAGAGCATTACGTACCTTACGTTGTAGAACCTTCCTTAGGCGTTGGGCGTGCCGTGCTGACCTTCCTTTGCGATGCTTATAATGAAGAAACCGTGAACGACGAGACGCGCGTTGTATTCCACTTCCACCGGGACATCGCCCCGATTAAGGTAGCCGTACTACCGTTAAGCCGCAAGGAAAACCTGGCAACACTCGCTAAAGATGTCCATAACACCCTCCGCCCCTGTTTCACCACCCAGTATGATGATACCCAGGCTATCGGGCGGCGCTACCGCCGCCAGGACGAACTGGGGACGCCTTACTGTGTTACGATTGACTTCGAATCACTGGAAGATAATATGGCGACCATCAGGGAGCGCGACAGCATGAATCAGATACGCGTACCCGTCGCCACATTAAAGAACACCCTGCTTACCAAGCTCGCTGGTGAGGACATCATGGTACTGCCAGAGGGCGGCAAACTAGTCGAGAAAAAACAGGAAAACGGCGGCTAGTCCGGGGTGAGATATAAAGCAATCATCTTCGACCTTTTCGGCACTTTAGTGGATAATTTTACAACCTCCGAATATAATAAGGTGCTTACTGATATGTCCGCCGTGCTTAAAGCGCCCCCCGATGATTTTGCCAAATTGTGGCGCGATTCATTTTATCTCCGCACCAACGGTACGCATAAAACCCACCAGGAAAGCATCAACTACATTTGCCATGAACTCGGCGTGACGGTGACTAAGGAACAAGTCGAGAAATCCGCTGAAATCCGCCTCGAATATACCATTGAAACGTTAAAACCACGGACGGACACCATTTCAACCATTAAAGAACTCAAGTCGCTGGGTTATAAAGTCGGCTTAATTTCTGACTGTTCGCCGGAAACGCCTACAGCCTGGCCGCAAACGCCTTTCAACGGGCTTTTCCACGTCACCATTTTTTCCTGCGTCGTTGGCACCAAAAAACCCGACCCTAAAATCTACCTCATGGCTACGGAACAACTCGGCGTAATACCGCAGGACTGCCTTTACGTTGGTGACGGCAGCAGTCACGAACTGACTGGTGCTTTAGAGGTAGGAATGACCCCCATCCTTATCCGCGACCCCAATGAAACTGTTGACACCCACTTTGTTGACCGCGAAGAAAACTGGCAGGGTCCGGTCATCGCGTCATTGAAAGAAGTGCTGAATCTGGTAAAATGAAGTCGCAAGTAATGAAATATAAAGCTGTAATATTTGATTTATTCGGTACGCTGGTAGATATCTATACACAGGAAAGCTATTACAGCGTCCTCTCAGAAATGATTTCTATTCTTAAAGCCCCTAAAGACGACTTCATTAAGTTATGGCACGGGACGGCGGAAAGACGCACCACCGGACAGTTCAAATCTCTGGAAGAAAACCTGGAACATATCTGTAAAGAACTGGATGTCACCGTTACCCGCCGACAATTGGACCTGGCTAAATGGGTCCGGTTTGACTATGTTGCCTTGGCATTAACGCCCAGTCCAGGTTCTTTAGAAACACTATCTCAAATTAAGAATGCGGGACTCAAAATCGGGCTGGTCAGCAATTGTTCGAGTGCGCCGCCGGTAATCTGGCCGCACACGTCTTTTGCGCCGTTTTTTGACATCACAGTATTTTCCAGCGTAGTGGGACTGCAAAAACCCGACCCACGGATTTACCGGTTGGCTTACGAGCAACTTGGCGTTAACGCTAATGACTGCCTGTATGTTGGTGACGGTGATGACGAGGAGCTTAAAGGAGCAGCCACAACAGGAATGCATCCCGTCCTCATTCAATCGGCTAATGAAAAAGGCGACACGGAAATCCGGAGCGCAAAGATAGACGATTACCCTTGTCCCAAAATCACTGCATTGCAACAAGTACTCAATCTGTTAAAATAAAACCGGAATGAAAATTATCCATTTTGCCGATTTGCACCTGGGCGTTGAGAACTACGGACGCATTGACCCCGCCACCGGTTTATCCACCCGCCTTAACGATTTTCTTAAGGTCTTCGATGAGCTGGTTGACTACGCCCTTGATACAAAAGTTGACCTCGTGCTCTTTTGCGGAGACGCCTATAAATCCCGCGAGCCTACCCAAACCCAGCAGCGCGAATTTGCCCGGCGTATTAGCCGCCTTGCCACCGCCGGTATCCCCGTCGTCCTTCTCACCGGCAACCACGACCTCCCTAACGCCATCGGGCGCGCCACCGCTATTGAGATATTCGATACTTTATCAATAAACAACGTCTATGTCGCCAACAAGCCGGAAACGTTTAAAATCACCACGCCAGCCGGTGATGTCCAGGTAGTCGCCATCCCCTGGCTAAGGCGCAGCGCCCTGCTTGCCCGCGAGGACACGAAGAACCTAAATATGGAACAACTAAACCAAAAAATGCAGGAAGCTATCACTGAAATCATCAGTAAAAAAACCGACGAATTAGACCCCGCTTTCCCCTCAATTTTAGCAGCACATTTATCAATCGGCTCGGCTAAAGCCGGTTCAGAAAGTATGATGTCCATCGGTCAAGAGCCCATTTTACTGCAAAGCTCCGTCGCCCTACCCGCCTACGATTATGTTGCTTTGGGTCACATTCACAAGCACCAAGAAATTGAAGGGACTCCTCCGATTGTTTATTCCGGCAGCCTTGAGCGTATTGATTTTGGAGAAGAAAAAGAAGACAAGGGTTTTTACTTGGTGGATATCCAGACTAGTGCCGACGGTAAAAGAAAGACCACATATGAATTCCACCCCGTTAATTCCCGCCGCTTTTTAACCGTTAATGTTGACATTAAAGATGAGGAGCCCGACCCCACGGCCATTATCCTGGGAGTTATCAAGAGCCAGCAAGAAAAAGTCAACGATGCGATTGTCCGCCTCAATATCAGCCTCCCCTCATCGCTGGAGAGCCAGTTACGCAATAATGACATCAAGGACGCTTTAAAGGACACTCAGAACTTCACCATCGCCCGGGACATTCAGCGCGAATCACGCACCCGCCTGGGCACGCAATCGGTTGAGGAAATCGCCCCCCTCGACGCCCTTAAAGCCTACCTGGAAACACAGCAAATCACCGGAGAAAGACAAAAGACCCTGCTTGAATACGGGGAAAAGCTAATTAAAGAACAGGAAAATTAGTTCTTGGCATCCCAGATAAAGAAGGACGTAACAATAGAAACTATAGTTACAGCGATGGCTGAATAGAAAAACAGATTTTCAAAGGAACAAGCCACGGGGTATTCTGTTATCAGCCAGCCGTAAATAGGTGCGAATATCGCCCCGGTATATTGCATTGTAAAGTAATATATTCCATAAATCGTTGCTCTACTCTTCGCCGGCGTTTGCCCCATGATAAAGACTTCGGTCACCGGCATGCGGATAGCCTGGTTGACGCCCATGATAAAGAGCAACAGGAAGAACCAGAAATTGACTGCGGTAGACCACCGTAACCAGAAAATAAGTAAACCGCTGAGTATACCGGTAACGATTATTACTTTCACCGACCCAATACGGTCGGAAATCCACCCGCCGACAACTGTCCCGCCGATAATTGCCGGGAGGAATGACACCGACATTATCCAGGTCACAGACGTATCAGTAGCGCCCAGTTTATCCACGATAAACAAAGCCATTAGAGCCTGGACGGACATACCGGCGCCGCCGCCCACGACCATCTGGACAAGGTATGCCCATAAGCGCCGTTTGTAGCCGGGTTGCGGCGGTTTTTCTTCGGCGGCTGCCTTTCTGGCGGCGGCTACATGGGTCAGACCGCCGCGTTTGGTCAGATAAATGAAGAAAATAATGCCGAATATTGCCGTGGGGATGGATAGTACGATAAACGGGCCACGGAAGCCCATTGAAGGCCAGAGCCACATAACGCCGCCGGCAATCAGTGGGGCGATGAAGAAACTTGCGTTGCCTCCTACCAGATGTAAACCTACGGCGCGGCCGCGTTTTTCCGGCTCCACGGCGGAAAGAATCATCGGAGTGGAAGCAGGGTGATAACCTGCCGTCATAAAACCCATAACAGCCAGGAAAATCATGAACATGATGTAGGAGTTAGATAATCCTGTCAGCATGCCGCCTATCGCCACGCCCAGTGTGCCGATTGTTAGTAGAACTGTTGGCCCGATTTTATCCACCAGCCGGCCGGCAGGAATATTTCCCGCGCCGCTGGAAAAGGCATAGATAGTAGTGACCAGTGTAGCCTGGAAATTGTTCAATCCAAAAGCGGTACGGATAGCCGGCAGCAGCGGACCCGGCAACGCCGTCAGCAGATGATGCCCAAAGTGCGCCATGATAAACCACGGCAGGCCTGTCCGCATAAAAGAAGAGGGCTTCTTTGAGCCCCCGTAAATAGTCTCTTTACTCGGTTGGTTTATTGTCGTGTCCTTTCAAGCTGGCTTAAAATAACTAGATAAAATTGGCCGGAAATACTTACACAATTATACCGTTATATCACGTTATGATGTCAAATTGATACTAATTATATTATTTTCTATTGTTTAACGCAAATCGCTTGTTTAGCGTGCCAGTTGCCATAATTACACCCAGACTGTTATAATGACATATCGTTAGTACGAAGGGAAACGACCATGTTTAACAGACCGTTCTTCCATTTCGAGCGACAGTCACGCCTCTTTGAAAAGGGCGACCTTAAATATGTTATCCTTAACCTGCTGAAGGAAAAATCCAGCCACGGCTATGAAATTATCCGTGACATGGAAGAGCTTTTCCACGGTTTTTACACCCCCAGCGCCGGCAGTGTTTACCCCACCCTCCAGATGCTGGAGGACATGAGTTACGTCAGCGTCTCGGAACATGACGGCAAAAAGGTTTACACCATTACCGAAGAAGGCAAAAAGTTCCTCGAAGAACAGCAGGACATGATTGAGAAAATCGAGTGCCAGATGAAGGATTGGTGGGGCCCGCGCAATATCACCGACTTTCATGACACGATTCACGAGCTTAAAACCGTCGGGCGCATACTGGGCAGCAAAGCCTGTAACCTCGGCGCCGATAAGTGGGCGAAAATCAGAGAAGTAGTCTCCCGCACTCGTAAAGAAATAGAAGAAATACTGGAAAAGCCCTAACCGGAAATCATTGCGGAAAATAACTGGAGCCAGCGATAGGACTTGAACCTACGACCCGCGGTTTACGAAACCGCCGCTCTACCACTGAGCTACGCTGGCCTGCAAAAAGCTTCCCTTCAATTATATGGTTACCTTCATCTATTGTAAAGATGATGCGTCTTTGCCCCAAACTTATCCTCACGGCTTGACAATATTGTTTTTATGTCTGTATTATGTATTATGAGCATATGCTCATAATTTAGGAGGAAGCATGCCCAGGCCCCATAAATGCCGCCGCGTTGAGTTTTTACCCGACACCACCTACTTTAAACCGGCAGGAAAGCCTCTAAGAGAACTCGAAGAAGTGCGCATGTCCATTGAAGAAATCGAAGCACTGCGCCTTAAGGACTTGGAAGGCTTGGAGCAGGAAGCCGGGGCCAAAAAGATGAATGTTTCCCGCCCTACCTTTCAGCGCATACTGGCTTCGGCGCGGCGTAAGGTGTCCGACGCTATGCTTAATGGCAAGGCTATCAGGATTGACGGCGGTTACTTCGAGATTAAGTGTCGCCGTCTCCGTTGCCACCAGGGACATGAATGGAAGCAGGAAGCCTCTGTTTCTGCCCTCCCCACATTATGCCCCCAATGCCACGAACCCAGCCTTGTGCCGGTTGCTTCCGTCACCCTTGACGCAAAAGACAGGCTGCTGACCATGAAGAGGGAGAGTTAGCCCATGGAACGCCGGTTATTATGTACCAAGTGTTCGGCTATTTTCGACATTTCATTACCCGACGATATTAAGGATATTAAAATAACCTGCCCGGATTGCGGCACCGATAAAGTGACGGACGCTCCTCCCTGGGCGCCGCTCGGTTCGGGTGCCAACATCGTTATGGGCGATGAATGGGCATACGAATGCCAGGAATGTAAATACCAGTTCAGAATGCCCATCCCCAAGAGCCCCGAAGAAGATAAAAGCCGTAAGTGCCCCAGATGCAACAGCGGCCACCTCCACCTGATAACGGGGTCAAAGACCCTGCCGCTTTACTGCGGCTGATAAGGCTTGTTTTAAGGCCGTGAGCCTTTTTTAAAAAACACCAGGAGGTGCAAGATGTTTGGTAACAATTATAGAGGAAGAGGTCAGAGAGGAGGCGTTGGATTGGGCTTCAGAGGCAATTCTCCACCCTACCCTTATGTGGGTAGAGGCAGAGGCGGACTACCCCGCTGCAGTTATCCGGGATTTACCTTGTATAACCGTGATTTATCATCCCCCAACTATCAGCCTCCGATATCCAGCGAACAGGAGATTGATTTACTCAAGAAGCAGGCTGGGGATATCAAAAAAACGCTTGACGGTATTGAATCCCGTATTCGCGACCTGGAAGTGAACAAAAAGGAGTAACCAATGAAAATTGCTATATCATCAACCGCCCCCAACCTCGAAGCCGATGTTGACCCGCGCTTCGGCCGTTGCACATATTTCGTCATCATTGACCCAGCTACCATGGAATTAACGTCTTTAGAAAACGCCAGCGCATCGGCGGGTGGCGGAGCTGGCATCGCTACCGCTCAAACACTCATCAGTCAGGGTGTCGAGGTAGTAATCACCGGCAACTGCGGTCCCAACGCTTACCAGACCTTGACGCCTGCCGGTATTAAGGTGGTCACCGGGGTATCCGGCAAAATAAAGACCATCATTGAGGACTACAAATCCGGCAAGCTGCAACCCAACTCACAGCCCAACGTCGGCGGGCACTTTGGCACAGGCAGCGGAATGGGACGTGGCGGCGGCATGGGGCGCGGTGGCGGTATGAGAGGTGGTGGTGGCGGTATAAGAGGCGCGGGCAGGATGTACAAAAACAACTAAAAAACCGATTATTTTGGAGTTTAAAAAATGCCCCAGCTCGTTAAAGGCGGCAAATACGTCTTTGGTTGGTCCAGGGTAAATAACGATGGACGCATTGTCATTCCGCCTGAAGCAATCGAGGAATACAACTTTAGTCCGGGAACAACCGTAATTATGATATCCGGCAGCAAGACCTCTGGCGGATTTGTCATTATTAAAAAAACAGTACTAGTAGAGTCGGCGCTGGGCGGCGTCCTTAAAAATAAACCGGAATTAGGTGATTTGCACATCCCCGAAGGTAAAATCATCGAATACAAAAATAAAAAGTACGGATGGATGGAAATAAAACCGGGGAATACCCTCAAACTAAAGAACGAAACGTTAAGTGCGTATGGTATAAAGCCCAGTGATGAATTGATGGCAATCAGGGGTAGTGGTTTAGGAATATCCTTGATTATCAAAGGCCCTATTATCGGACATGCTAAAACGCATGCTGAAATTGAAAAATTCGGTTATTGATAAAATGATTATCTCTGTGGCCAGTGGTAAAGGGGGAACCGGCAAGACCTTAGTCGCCACCAGCCTTGCCCTATCCCTTAAAGACAAGTATAGCGTGCAGATGCTCGACTGTGATGTCGAGGAGCCTAACGACCATATTTTCTTCAAGCCCACCATCACCGGCAGCGAGGATGTTAATATCTCTATCCCAAAGATAGACGAGAATAAATGCACCAACTGCGGCAAATGCGCCGAGGTTTGCGCCTATCACGCCATCGCTGTGTTGCCTAATACCGTCCTCGTTTTCCCCAACCTCTGCCACGGCTGCGGCGCCTGCGCTTATCTTTGCCCGGAAAACGCCATTACAGAAGAGGACAACCAAATCGGCGTTGTCGAGTACGGACAGGCGGATAAAATAGACTTCGTGCAGGGCAAACTTAACGTCAGTGAAGCCATGCCGACGCCGGTTATCAAAAAAGTGAAAGAATACGTTAACGATAAATGTGTATCGATTATCGACGTTCCTCCGGGGACATCCTGCCCGGTTGTGGAATCGGTCACCGGTTCCGACTTCTGCCTGCTGGTCACCGAACCTACCCCCTTCGGCTTGAACGACCTTACTTTAGCCGTAGAGACTGTAAAAGCGCTGGGGATTCCCTGCGGCATCGTCATCAACCGCGCCGGTAAAGATAATGATGTAATAGAGGATTACTGTGTTAAAGAAAACCTGCCGGTTCTTTTAACGATACCCTTCGATATTAAGATTGCCAAGTTGTATTCCCGGGGTATTACCCTTGTTGAAGGCATACCGCAATGGAAAGAAAACTTTATTGAGCTTTTCAATCTTATCCAGGAGCAAGTGTATGAAAGAAATCATAGTCTTAAGCGGTAAAGGCGGCACCGGTAAAACCAGTATCGTCGCTTCACTGGCTGTGCTGGCACAAAATATGGTGCTGGCCGACTGCGATGTTGACGCCGCCGACCTGCATCTGCTACTCCAGCCATCCGTCCGTGAAAAGCATGATTTCCAGAGCGGCCAAACCGCTTTGATTGATGGAATTAAATGCACGCAATGCGGCTTGTGCATAGAACTCTGTCGCTTTAACGCTATCAAAGAATTTAAGGTCATTCCAACCTTCTGCGAAGGTTGCGGATTTTGTTACCGCGTCTGCCCCGCCGACGCTATTATCATGCAAAATAACATCGCCGGGCAGTACTTCATCTCCGATACCAGGTTCGGCACGCTGGTTCATGCCCGGCTGGGGATAGCCCAGGAAAACTCCGGCAAGCTGGTGGCTTTGGTCCGCCAAAAAGCCCGGGAGTTGGCCAAGGAACAAAAAGTGGAATACATCATCTGCGACGGCTCACCCGGCATCGGCTGCCCGGTTATTTCCTCGCTCTCCGGCGCCGACTTGGCGCTGCTGGTCACCGAGCCTACGCTATCGGGCATCCACGACCTGGAACGCGTCCTTGGTGTTTGCCGCTACTTTAATATTCCCGCCATGGTATGTATCAATAAATATGACATTAACGAAGACAACACCTGCCGCATAGAAGATTATTGCCTCGCGCAACAGGTTAAAGTTGTCGCTAAAATCCCCTTTGATAAAGCCGTGACGGAGGCGATTATGCAAGGCGTTCCCGTAGTTAGTTATAATAATAGTAAGGTAAGCCCCCAGATTAAACTACTCTGGCAAAATATCGTTACCGAACTTAAATTCAAAACGGAGTTACGAAAATGATCAAACCGAATGAACCAAATTGCGCTAAATGCCCCACTCAGGCTTGCGAGCCGCTTATTAAAGCCAATGAAAAGCCGTCGCTGGATAAAGCCCCCAACTTTTGCCCGATGAAAAATTACGAGGGCGTCCTGATAACGGCGCTGAACGAATATGTGAACCCCGAAGTCAAGGAGTTCGCCCGGCGGGCTTCATTGCAGGAATTCGAATGTTACGAAAACACTCCGTCAGGGTTACGCACCAAGAATCCCCGAATCCTTGAACTGATAGAATTTTCCCAAAAATGCGGTTATAAAAAAATCGGGCTGGCATTTTGTGGCGGGCTCCGTGATGAAGCGCAAAAACTGACCGAAATATTAGAAAACAACGGGCTCGAGGTAATATCGGTGTGCTGTAAGGTCGGCGCCACACCCAAAGAAAAAATCGGGCTTAAACCCGAGGAGAAAATAGCCGGGGCGGAAAACTGGGAGACGATGTGCAATCCTATCGCCCAGGCGGAACTAATCAATACCGCCGGGGTGGACTTCGCCGTTATGCTCGGGCTTTGTTTAGGACACGATACCCTTTTCATCAAATACTGCCAGGTCCCAATGACCGTTATCGCCGTGAAGGATAGAGTCACTGGCCATAACCCGCTGGCGGTGCTTTACACCAGTAATTCCTATTACCGGCGTCTAATGACAAAAAAGGGTGAATGAGTTATGGAATCGTTCGATTTAGAACCCAAGTATTCTACCAATGAAATATCGGGTAAATGCCTCAAGTGCCTCACCGAGCAGGAACTGAACAGTTGCCTGATGCAGCTGCTACGGGAGGAAGGTATTAACCCGGACGTCCAGCATAAATATGAAACTCTGATAGACTTTTTACAGTCGCCGGAATCGGAACAACTCCGTATCGAATCTGAAAAACACCTGGCCGAGGGGAAACAGGTGTCGGTTAAAATCACTGTCTCTGAAGGCCAACACAAATACGAACTGATAGTAAAATAAAGGAGTCATTGAATCATGAAAATTGCAGTAATCACTGAAGATGGAACGACCATCAGCCAGCACTTCGGACGGGCACCGCTATACGTCGTGGCGACGGTGGAAGACGGTAAGGTGGTTAACAAGGAAACCCGCGAAAAAGCCGGTCATAACACCTTTGGCGGACACGCCCACACGGAAACAGCTCCGGGCGAACGGCACGGCTACGATGCCACCTCGCAGAATAAACACAACATGATGGCGCAGACCATCAACGATTGCCAGGTGCTGCTTGTCGGCGGCATGGGCTGGGGCGCTTACGACGGCATAAAGAGCCACGGCATCGAGGCCATTATCACCGATGTTCCCAATATCGACGAAGCCCTGAAGCTTTACTTGGACGGCAACCTGCCCAACCTGATGGAACGGCTGCACTAAATACTGGGGGCAAGATTGAAGACGAGACAAAAACACGGTACGCGCTCCGGTTTCCGGTATAAGCTCATGGCCTTCGGATTTAAGCTCAGGGACATTCTCCACCCACGTAAGCAAGTCCTGGCGGAAATCGGCGTCAAAGCTGGCTCGCAAGTGCTGGATTACGGCTGCGGCCCGGGAGGCTATGTCTTACCTATGGTTAAGTTAATCGGCAAGAACGGCACGCTTTATGCTCTTGATATCAACCCAATGGCAATAGAAATGGTAAAGTCGCTGGCGGCGAAGCATAAACTTTCTAACGTTCGCACCATTCTCTCCGGTTGTGATACCGGCTTAAAACCGGGAAGCATCGATGTTGTCCTACTCTATGATATTCTGCACCACCTGAAAAATGACACACAAATACTGAAGGAGTTGCATCGAGTTCTAAAACCCCAGGGAATTCTATCCGTTAACGATCATCACATGGAAGAAAATCAGATAATCAGCCAGATAATTCAAGGCAGATTATTTAAATTAAAAATAGTAGGTAAAAAAACAACAAACTTTAATAAAGTTGATAAAAAGAAATAGCGGAGGATAATAATGCCCACAGTTGCAGAGGTGAAAACCGCTTTGGAGGCGGTACTCGTTCCGGGCGTGATGCGTAGCCTGGATAAAATGAATCTTATTAAAGATGTCGGCATTGAAGGAGACAAGGTAAACGTTTCTATTGCCAATGCGGCGTTAATGAAAGATACACAGGCAGGGCTAGCCGGTAAAATTAAAGAAATACTGGCTAAACTGGACGGCGTTAAGGAAATTGTCGTTACTTTTGTGGAAACCAAGCCCAAAGACATCAACCAGATTAAAAACATCATTGCCGTGATGAGCGGTAAAGGCGGTGTCGGCAAGTCTTTAGTCGCTAGCCTGACGGCTACGTCACTCCGCCGCCAGAACTACGAAGTCGGTGTGCTGGACGCCGATATCACTGGCCCCAGCATCCCTAAGATGTTCGGCATTAGCGGCCCCCCGCCTATTGCAGAAAACGGCATCCTGCCGGTGCAAACGCACTCGGGTATCGAGGTCATGTCTATCAACCTCCTTCTTCCCACTGAAGACGATGCCGTTATCTGGCGCGGCCCGCTTATCGGCCACACCATCACGCAATTCTGGGAAGAAGTGCTGTGGGGCAAGCTGGATTACTTAATCGTTGACCTCCCGCCCGGCACGGCGGATGCTCCGCTTACGGTGTTGCAGCAAATCCCGATATCCGGCATCATCATCGTCTTTACGCCACAGGACCTTACCGCTATGGTTGTGCGTAAAGCCGTTAAAATGGCCCGTCAGATGAATAAATCCATCCTCGGCGTCGTCGAGAATATGAGTTATCTTTATATCCCGGAAATCAAGAAAAAGATGGAGATATTCGGTAAAAGCAACGGCGAAGAAATGGCAAAGACCGCCGAGGCTCCTCTTTTAGGGCAACTCCCCATTGACCCCGAACTGGCTAAGCTGTGTGATGAAGGCAACATTGAACGTTATAACTCCGAAGCGTATAATACCTATACACAAAAACTGCTGGATGTATTACCAAAAAAATAAACGGGGGACAATATGGTTAAGTACGACGATTATAAACGCTGCGGTAAAGAGCTGGAAAACCTGCTGCGTTTAAAGACGGCGCCCATCGCGGTTAAGATGATTGAGAAAGAAGACGAGATACCCAAAGGCGCGTTGCGCCCCAAGAAAGATAAAGGCTACCACCTTGCCGCCTGCCAGCAATTCGCCAATACCCGCCGCCAGCGGAAGACCATCGCCATGCTCAAAGAAGACCATTGGTGCTTTGCCCCTTTAATAGCTTACGGCTTGGTGGAAGACCCCCACCATCCAATCGTGGACGAGCTAACGTCGTTTCCGCGTTTCGACGACGGTAAATACATAGGGATGGTGACCGGGGCGTTGGGCTCGATAAACTTTGAGCCAGATATGGTCATGGTATATTCCAACGTTTCCCAGTTAAGAGAGATGGTCGGCGCAGCCAAAATGCTGGAGAAAGCCACCATCAAATCGGAATTCGACCCGCTTAACTCATGCGCTTACGCCATCATCCCCGTCATTAAGAACGGTGAGTACCGCATTACACTGCCCGACCCCGGCGAATACACCCGCGCCGCCGTTGGCGAGGATGAAATTATCTTTTCCTTCCCCATTGATAAACTGCAGCCGTTAGTGGAAACCCTTAAGCGCTCTTATGAAATGATGCACAATAATGAGGAATGGTCGCAGCTGTTACTCCGCCCAGATTTCCCCCGCCCACCCTTCTACAAAGAGCTGTTTGAAAAATGGGGTCTGGATACAGAAGATAAGTAATAGACAAAAGGAGACGACGAATATGGCCAAGAGGATTATTCTCTATAACCTTGCCGATAACATCACTGACGAGCAATTCAAGGAATACGTCACCACCGATAAAGGTCCCCTTATCAGTAGTCTGCCTGCCGTCAACAAGTACCAGTTGACTAAAATATCAAGTGCATCCCAGCCTGCCATCCCCTATAAATACGTCGGCATTGTGGATGTAACCAGTATAGAGGAGTTCGACGGGAAAGCCGGGCCTACCCCGGAATACCAGGGCTTCTTAAAGAAATTCATGCCGATGGTTAAAGATCTGCTGATACTCTCCGGAGAAGAAATTTATTAGAAG
>JAQTMM010000029.1 GCA_028714335.1 Dehalococcoidales bacterium | reverse complement strand
CGTCTTCATTTTCATCCCCCAAGCGGAGCGTTGGGAAACACATTGAGACGTAAATCCGACCTTTCACCCATCTTCATTCTAGCGTATCCGGCGGCTGCAATCATAGCGGCATTATCGGTACAAAGGGATAATTTTGGAAAAAATACCTGAATTCCCTTCTTTTTGCAGGTTTCGGTGAAGACTTCACGCAATCTGGTGTTGGCGGAAACACCCCCGGTAACGCTGACGACTTTAGCATTTTTCTCTTCTACGGCGCGGATGGTTTTAGCCACCAGCGTATCCACGACAGCCTCCTGGAAGCTGGCGGCGATATCGGAGAGGGGCAAAGATTCACCGTTGGCGATTTTTTCTTTGAACATGTTGATAACGGATGTTTTAAGTCCGCTAAAGCTGAAGTCCAACTCCTTACTCCGAATCATGGGTCGGGGGAAGGCAAAGGCTTTGCGGTTGCCCTGCTTAGAGAGTCTGTCAATTACCGGCCCGCCGGGGAAATCCAGTCCCAGAAACTTGGCAATTTTATCAAAAGCCTCACCGGCGGCGTCATCCAGCGTTGCGCCGAGGACTTCATAGCGGCAATTCCTCTTAACGTGTACCAGCATATTATGCCCTCCGGAAACCGTCAGGGCGATATGGGGAATGGGAAGGTCGGGGTTGCTTAAAATATTAGCGAAGATGTGCCCCTCGATGTGATGTAAACCAATAAGCGGTATCTGCCTGGCGTAGCTGATGGACTTTGCCGCCGCCACGCCCACCATCAGACAGCCGATTAAACCCTGCCGCGACGTCACAGCGACGGCATCAACATCGTCCAGAGTCTTTTTACCGGTGTTCAAAGCTTCTTTAATGACGTAGCCGATAAGCTCGGCATGGCGACGCGCTGCCACCTCCGGCACTACACCGCCGTACTTCTTTAACAAATCCAACTGGGTAGCTATAGTGCTGGAAAGGATGTTATTACCATCCTCTACCAGCGCCGCCGAGGTTTCATCACAGGAGGTTTCTATACCTAAAATCAGCATTACTTTTTCACTTTATATTTGTTAACAAAGACTTTAGCCGTTGATTCTTTAAGATAGAGGGGAGTTAAGGAGAGGGGATCTTCGGTCTTGCCTTGCTTTAAGCGTGTGGCGGCCAGGCAGGCAACCGCGGCGCCGCTGGGTAAAGCTTCCTTAATCGTTATTTTGTTTTTTAATGTGGGTTTTTGTTTAACTAATATGTCGCGGTACGACTTAATATTGCTGCCAATGAGTATAACCGGTTCTTTAACTAAAGCGGCAAGGTCATTAACGTCGCCGGTAAAAAAGTCGCCTTTCTGAACGCCCGCTCTATAGAAAGCGGCATATACAGCATCGCCGACGCCGGCGCTAATGACCGGACAAACCAGTTTGGTCCGGCTATGGGCAGTATAAGCTAAAGCCTCCAGCGTGGTAATGCCGCATACAGGTTTTTCGGCGCTGAAAGCCAGCATCTTGCCTACGGTTACGCCAACCTTAATGCCCGTCCACGAGCCGGGGCCTAAGCCCACCCCTATTCCCTCTACATCTTTAAGCTTTAACTTGGCTTTTTTAAGGGTGGTGTTGATATTGTCCACAATCTGTTCCAGCGAGTCCGTGCGCGCCGGAAACGATTGGTCAACCAGCACTTGCCTGCCGTCACTAACGCCGACGGCGTTGACGTAGCCGGAGGTATCAATACCCAGGACTATCATTTACCCTTAAGCTCCTTAAAGAGTCCGGCGAACTTTTTGGCATCGGTAGACAGCACGATGCGTCTTTGCTTGTCTGATATTATGTCAAATTCTGCCCACATGAGGTCCGGCGGTAAAATCGTTCTTACCTTTTCCGCCCACTCGATTATCATGACGCTGTCAGCCGCCCGTGAAAAATAGTCGGTGATGCCGATTTCAAAGCCGTCGTAAACACCCTCCAGCCGGTAGAGGTCCATATGAATCACCGGCAACCGCCCTTTATATTCATTCACTAAGACAAAGGTGGGGCTGTTAATCTGCCTTGAAGGCACTCCCAGCCCGGTGCAAATTCCCCGAGTAATTAAAGTTTTACCGCAGCCAAGCTCGCCGGTAAGGGCAATAACGCTGCCCACAGGGAGTAACTCCCCTATTTTCTTACCGAGGGATAAGGTGGCGGCGGGGCTGTTGCTTAAATACTCAAATTTGTACATGGAAGCTGTCTAATCGTATATTGGAAAAAATATTTTGTCAAAAAGGCGTTTTTACGTATAAATTTACGCCCTCTCCACTTGAAATTAGTATAACATAATGGTACATTGATTTCATAAGAGATGGTTAGAAAGAAAATCAATCCGCCTCTAGAAAAAAGCCATCGCATCACCACCACCGACGATATCGAGGTATCTACCTATCTCGAAATCGCCAAGGAAAAAAGCGGCGCGCAGCCGGCTGCCAAAGAAGAAGCAGTTTCCCCCGCTAAACGCGAAGCTATCATTGTCCTCGATTTCGGTTCGCAATACAACATGTTAATCGCGCGGCGCGTCCGCGAAGCCCATGTATACTGCGTTTTACTCCCCCACGATACCCCCTGGGAAAAAATAGAACCTCTAAATCCCAAAGGATTCATCCTCTCCGGCGGGCCTGCCAGCGTTTACGAAGAGAACGCCCCCCTCGCCCCCGCCTATGTTTACGAAAAACACCTGCCGGTTTTAGGTATTTGCTACGGTATGCAGGCCATCACGAAACAGCTGGGCGGCAAGGTAGCCCACAGCACTAAACGCGAGTACGGCCACGCCATTATGCACATCAGCGCGGAAAATTCACCGCTGTTTGCTAAACTGCCGGAATCCACGCCGGTCTGGATGAGCCACGGCGACAAGATTGAAGAAATGCCGCCGGGCTTTAAGGCGCTGGCTTATACCGAGAACTCCCCAATGGCCGTCATCGGCAACAAAAACAATATCTACGGCCTCCAGTTTCACCCCGAGGTCGTCCATACGCCGGAAGGCAAGACCATATTACAGAACTTTGTCCATAACGTCTGCGGCTGTAAAGGCAATTGGACGATGGGCAACTTTGTGAACGAGAGTATCGAGCGCATTAAGGAGCAGGTGGGGAAGGGTAAAGTGATTAATGCGTTATCCGGCGGGGTGGATTCGTCGGTGGTAGCAACACTGATTCACCGCGCCATCGGCGACCAGTTGACCTGTATCTTTGTTAACAACGGCCTCCTGCGCCGCGAGGAAGCGGACAGGACGCTTAAGGTCTTTAATAACAACCTGGGTATGAATATTATTTACGTTGACGCTACGGACAGGTTCCTCAACCGCCTTAAGGGAGTGATTGACCCGGAGCAAAAACGCAAGATTATCGGCGAGGAGTTTATCCGCGTCTTTGAAGACGAGGCTAAAAAGCTGGGCGAGGTAGACTTTTTAGCGCAGGGCACGCTTTACCCGGACGTTATTGAAAGCGTCTCCTCGGTCAGTAATGTCTCCGCCACCATTAAGAGCCACCACAACGTCGGCGGGCTGCCGGCGCGGATGACGTTAAAGCTATTGGAGCCGCTGCGCTTCCTCTTTAAGGACGAGGTCAGGCTGCTGGGTGATGAATTGGGGTTGCCGGAAGAAATGGTCTGGCGGCAGCCCTTCCCGGGGCCTGGTCTGGCGATACGCTGTATCGGAGAGGTAACCAAAGAAAAACTGGAGATACTGCGCGCCGCCGATTTCATTTTGATGAACGAAATTAAGAAAGCCAATTACTACCACCAGCTCTGGCAGAGCTTTTGCGTCTTAACGGACGTCAGGAGCGTGGGGGTGATGGGCGACTTTAGAACCTACGGCTACCTGGCGGCAATACGCGCCGTGACCAGCGAGGACGCCATGACGGCTGACTGGGCACGCCTGCCCTACGATTTGCTGGCGCGGGTATCCAATCGTATCGTTAACGAGGTGGACGGGATAAACCGGGTGGTTTATGATATTACATCCAAACCCCCCAGCACTATTGAGTGGGAATAGATGAAAATATTAGTCGTTGGCAGCGGAGCTAGAGAACACACCATAACCTGGAAGCTGGCGCAAAGCCCCAAGGCCTATGAACTCTACGCCGCACCGGGCAACGCCGGTATGGCTAAAGTAGCCAAACTCCTCGACATTAAAGCCGAAGATAACGCAGGACTGCTTAAAGCTGCCAGAGACCTTAAGATTGACCTTACGGTCATTGGGTCTGAAGGGCCTTTAGCTAACGGCATCGTTGATTATTTTGAAAAGAACGGCATGGCGGTCTTTGGCCCCACCCAAAAAGCCGCCGAGATTGAGTCCAGCAAGGTCTTTTCCAGCGAGTTGATGGTAAAACACGGTATTCCCAGCGCCGGATATGCCGCTTTCAACGATTTTTCTCAAGCCAGCGCCTACCTCCAGACTCAAAAGCCCCCTATCGTCCTCAAAGCTGATGGGCTGGCGGCGGGTAAAGGGGTTATTATAGCGGAAACTCTGGAAGACGCCCAAGAATCTTTAAAAAGCATGATGCAATCCGGCACCTTCGGTTCTTCCGGCGAGCGCGTCGTCATTCAGGAATACCTCAACGGGCGGGAGATGAGCTATTTCGTCTTCACCGACGGTCAAAACGTTGCCCCTACCGTCCCCGCCTGCGATTATAAGCGTATCTACGACGGCGACAAGGGGCCTAACACCGGCGGCATGGGCTCTTACACTCCACCCCCATTCTACAACGCTGTAATGGGCAACATCGTGATGGAAACGATTATGCGCCCCACAATACTCGCTCTGGCGGACGAGGGGCGTCCTTACAAAGGTACGCTTTATGGCGGGTTGATGATATCCAACAACGTACCTAAAGTTATCGAATTCAACGCGCGGCTGGGCGACCCGGAAACGCAGGTAGTCCTGCCCCGCCTTAAGACGGATTTAGTGGATATTATATTGGCGGTGCTGGAAAACCGGCTGGACAAGATAAATATTGAATTTGATAATAACGCCTGTGTGGGCGTAGTCATAGCGTCGGGGGGCTACCCGGGCAAATACTTCACCGGCTACCCCATCACCGGGCTGGACGATTTAGACAAAGATATTATAGTTTTTCACGCGGGGACTAAAACCGGAACTAACGGGGAGGTCGTAACGAACGGCGGCAGGGTTTTAACGGTAGTCGCTAAGGGTAAGGACTTAGCTGAAGCCCGGCAAAAGGTTTATAAAAATATCTCCCGCATTAAGTTCAAGGACTGTTACTACCGCAAGGATATAGCTGAATTTAAGTAATCGAGGAGTATAAAATGCCTTTAGTTGGTGTGGTTATGGGGTCGAAATCGGACACCGAGATAATGCAGGGGGCGCTGGATGTGTTAACCGCCCTCGGCATTGAGCACGAGGTCAACGTTATCTCCGCCCACCGCACCCCGGAAAAAGCGCAGGAGTACGCGCAATCGGCGCGGAGGCGGGGCATCGAGGTGATTATCGCCGCGGCCGGCATGGCGGCGCATTTACCCGGCGTGCTGGCCAGCTGGACGACTCTGCCGGTCATCGGCGTGCCCATGTCCAGCGGCGAGCTTAAGGGCATAGACGCGCTTTATTCCATCGTACAGATGCCGGCGGGCATCCCCGTTGCCTGCGTAGCGATAGGCAGCACCGGAGCCAAAAATGCCGCCTACCTTGCCGCCGAGATTCTTGGCCTGAAACATGATAAAATATTACGGGCTTACGAGAAGTACCGGAGCGAGTTGAAAGGATAAAGGAAAGCGAAATGATTGAGCGGTATTCCCGTCCCGCAATGAAGAAGGTCTGGTCGGACGAGAACAAATACTCCAAGTGGCTTGATGTAGAAATAGCCGTTTGCGACGCCTGGGCGGAGGTCGGCATTATACCCCGCACCGCCATCCCCAAGATTAAGATGGCCAAGTGCAACCTCAAGCGCATGGAAGAAATCCTTGCGGAAACCCGCCACGATATGACCGCCTTCTTGGGTTCGGTAGCGGAAAGCATCGGGGAGGAATCACGATACATTCATCTGGGTTTAACGTCCTCCGATGTCTGGGACACCGCCACCAGCCTGCAGCTTGTTGAAGCCAGCGATATTTTAATTAAGGATGTTAAAGAACTCATCGCTGTGCTGGCGCCGCGCGCCATCGAGCACAAATACACTTTAATGATAGGCCGCACCCACGGCGTCCACGCCGAGCCGATAACCTTCGGGCTTAAAATAGCGCTCTGGGTAGAAGAAATGCGCCGCAACCTGCAACGGCTCAACGAAGCCAAGAAAATCATCTCGGTGGGTAAGATAAGCGGGGCGGTGGGCACTTACGCCACTGTCACACCGGAAGTTGAACAGATTACCTGCCACAAACTAGGGTTGGAACCGGCGCCAATATCGAATCAAGTCGTACAGCGCGACCGCCATGCCCAGTTTATGACTACTTTAGCGATAACGGCAGCGTCGCTGGAAAAGTTTGCCACGGAAATCAGGGGTCTGCAAAGGACCGAAGTCCACGAGGTTGAAGAACCCTTCGGCACGCCGGGATTTGTTACTACCGGCTCATCCGCTATGCCCCACAAACGCAACCCGGAGCTTTCGGAGCGCATCTGCGGGCTGGCGCGCCTGATACGCGGCTACGCATTAACTTCGCTGGAGAACGTCGCATTGTGGCACGAACGCGACATCAGCCACTCCTCCAACGAACGCCTCATCTTCCCGGACGGCTGTATGGCGCTGGACTACATCCTGTCCATCTTTACAAGGATTATGAAGGGTCTGCAGATTTTCCCCAAACGGATGAAGAAGAATCTGGAACTAACTAAAGGACTATTATTCTCGCAACGGGTTATGCTGGCACTAATTGACAAAGGATTGTCACGGCAAAAAGCCTATGAAATCGTCCAACGTAATGCGGCTAAAACCTGGGATGAAAACAAGAGTTTCCTGAACTTCATTAAGGCTGACCCGGACGTTGTTGGTGTTTTATCTCCAGAAGAACTGGAAAAGATATTCGATTATCAGTTCTATCTCATGCATGTGGACGAGGTCTTCCTGCGGCTGGGCTTGACCAAGAACCAGTGGCAGGCCGGTATTTAGAATCCCGATGACTAATCTTTAACATGCTTTTAGAAGATAGCCGGAAAGGTTCATTTAGATGGATGTAATGAAATACCCTGTTTTATTGACTACCGATTTGCAGTTGCCCGTTTTCATCAAAGGAAAGGTGAGAGATACTTATAACCTCGGCAGTCACCTATTGATTGTGGCGACCGACCGCATCTCTGCCTTCGACGTTGTGATGCCCAACGGCATCCCTCTTAAAGGGCACGTATTGAACCGGCTTTCTTCCTTCTGGTTCCGGCAGCTGGCGGATATCGTGCCGAATCATATGGCAGAAGCCATTGATAACGTTCACAGCATCGATTCCTACGTCATGGTTGAACGTCGCTATGCCTATCCGCCCTACCTGCGGGGGCGCTCGATGGTAGTCAAGAAGGTTAAACGCCTGCCTGTAGAGTGTGTGGTACGCGGTTACCTGGCCGGTTCAGCCTGGGAGGAATACCAGAAAAACGGCCGAATCAGCGGGCAAATTATGCCGCCCGGCCTCAAGGAAAGCCAGGAGTTCCCGGAACCACTTTTCACCCCGACTACCAAAGCCGAAGAGGGGCATGACAAACCAGTCGCCAAGGATTACCTGGTAAAGGTATTCGGCGTACGTATCGCCAAAGAATTGGAAGAAAAGAGCCTGGCGCTCTATCAATCCGCGAGAGAATACGCCCTATCACGCGGTATTATCATCGCCGACACCAAGTTCGAGTTCGGCCTGGACAACGGGCACGTGATGCTGATTGACGAAGCCCTAACCCCCGATTCGTCACGCTTTTGGGACGCTGAAAAATACGAGGCGGGCAAGCACCAGGAATCCTTCGATAAACAGCCGGTGCGCGATTGGCTGACGGCATCCGGGTGGAACAAAACACCCCCCGCCCCGGTTTTGCCGCCCGACGTTGTTGAAGCGACCGCTGTTAGATACATCGCGGCTTACGAGCGACTCACCAACCGCAAACTGGCAATACTGGACTAGCTTTCCAGATACGCTTTAGTGCTGGGTAATTCACCGACGATACGCGGGTCAATCTTCGTCGCGGCGTCCAGTACCCTGCCCAACGCTTTAAACAGCGCCTCCGCCTTGTGATGGTCGTTCGTGCCATAAACAACCGAGGCATGCAGATTCATCCGGGCTTCGATGGCGAAAGATTCTAAAAAGTGCCGTACTAAATCGCCGGGAAAACCGGCCATATCGTTGTTACTAAAGTTACAATTCAGTACACTGTAACCCCGCCCGCCGATATCTACGGCAACATTCACCAGTGTTTCATCCATTGGTACAGCGGCGTCAGCCATGCGTACAATACCCCTTTTCTCCCCTAAAGCCTGGTTGAAAGCCTGTCCGAGGCATATTGCCACGTCTTCTACTAAGTGATGCACATCATTTCCGGTGGCGCTAAGTTTGATATCAAATAATCCGTGTCTGGCCAGTTGGGAAATCATGTGGTCAAACATCTTTACGCCGGTGTTAACACTGTAACTGCCTGTGCCGTCAATACTTAACTCCACACTGATGTTTGTTTCGCTGGTATCCCGCTTTAACACCGCTTTTCTACCTTCGATAACAGGCGTTTCCAGCAGTTTCATAGCGCCTTTCAGAAAGGTACCGCCCATTGGTATCCTGCCGGTACGCGTACGCTGGTAAAGCGGGCGGCTGCAGCCTATCTTGTCGGCCATCTGCTGGTCGGAAAAGCCATTACCTTCCTGCAGTTGGATTATCTTTTGTAACACCAGTTCCGGAGTATTCATGCTCATTTCCCCTTGTTTTATTTAGTTTACTGTATCCCTTCCGTATCAACTGTTAACTATTATAACACATATATTGTATTTGTCAAGGGGTTACTGTTATATATTTTAACAGGTAGTAACACACTGATACGGAAAATAGTAGAAATTAACAGCTAGACGGCTTTAGGGGGTTAAGGATTATATCTGCTGTAAAACCTGGATAAGGGCGTCGGTGTGCTCCGGCTTGCCTACGCTGATGCGGATGGAGTTCTTTAAGAGCGGATTATCGAAGTAGCGCACCAAAAAGCCCTTTTTCTGCAGCATCTGGTGCAGTTCACTGGCGCTGCCCTTTAAAACAGCGCAGTAAATAAAGTTGGCTTTAGAAGGATACGGCTTAATCCAACTTATCTGCTGTAAAGCATCGTAAAGGCGGCTGCGTTCTTTAACAATCGCCTCCACCCTACCCTCCAGGTACTTGATATCGGCTAAAGACTCGCGGACGGCAATCTCGGCGGCAACGCTGACGTTGTGGGGTATCTTGATTGCCATCATGTACGGGACGATATCAGCCGGGAAGACGCCATAGCCCACTCTTAAGCCCGCCAGCCCCGCCCATTTACTGAAAGAACGCAGGACGATGAGGTTCACGTACTTTTCCGCCCACGGCATAACAGTCTCGCCGCTGAACTCGTAATAAGCCTCGTCAACGACTACCGGCAGGCCGGTCTTAACTAACTCCAGAATGTCTTCCTGCGGTGTAACATTACCGGTGGGATTATTGGGACTGGCGAGGAAAATCAGCCTGGTTTTGCTGTTAATAGCCTTCTTTATCTTAGCCAAATCAATAGCAAAATCCTCGTCGCGGTTAATGTTAATTAACGTGCCGCCGCATATCTGCGTGCTGAAGCGGTAGATATCGAAGGTAGGCACGTTGTTGATAACCTCATCGCCGGGGCCGACGAACAGCCTGACGATAGTGTCAATAATCGTGTTGCTGCCGTGCCCGGCTACAATGCGTTCTACCGGCATTTTAGTATAGCCGGAAAGCAGGCGGCGCAGTACCAGCTGGCCGTCGTCGGGGTAGATGTTAAAGTGGTCGCATTCGGCAAAAGCCTTTTGTACGCGCGGCGAACAGCCGTAGGGATTCTCGTTGGCGTTCATCTTGATAATATCGGTTATCGAGACCTCAACCTTGCCTTTAAGCACATCCGGCGAGGTGCTGGCGCTGTAGCCGGAGAAACCCGCAAGGTGCGGTTGTATGTACTTTTTAATGCCTTCAGCCACTTAACTGCCCCCCTTTCCTGCGTCCTTAAGGCGTTTTTCCACCGCGCGGGCGTGGGCGTCCAACCCTTCCGCTTTAGCGATTTTGATTACGGCTTTACCAAGCTGTTTGATATCTTTAGCATCTGTTTTTACCAGACTTATCAGCTTCACAAAATCCAGAATATTGAGCGGCGAGCTGAACCTGGCGGTGCCGCCCGTCGGGAGGACATGGCTGGGGCCCGCGGCGTAATCCACCAGCGCCTCGATGGCGTTTTCGCCCAAAAAGAGGCAGCCGGCATTGGTGACTCTACTGGTATAAGAATTAGTGTTTTTCACCACCAGGCAAAGGTGCTCCGGCGCGTAGAGGTTAGATAATTCGATAGCCTCATCTACCGTTTTTACCACAGCGATGAAGCCCCGCTTTAACGCCTCATTTACAATGTCGCGGCGCGGTAGTTCTTTGGTCTGTTTTTCAACCTCTCGGTTGACGGCTTCGGCAATCTTTTGAGACGTCGCAATCAATATGGACAAAGCTAACGAGCCGTGCTCCGCCTGTGCCAGCATGTCGGCGGCAACGTAAGCGGGATTAGCCGTGTCATCTGCAACGATGATTACCTCGCTGGGGCCATAAAGCCCATCAATGCCTACTTTGCCGTAAACCATCTTTTTCGCCAGCGTGACATAGAGATTGCCCGGCCCATAGATTTTGTCCACAGCGGGGACGGATTTAGTGCCGTAAGTCATGGCGGCAATAGCCTGCGCCCCGCCGACGGAAAAGATACGGTCAACCCCGGCTATCTTGGCCGCCGCTAAGGTAATCGGTGAGATTTTCCCGTCCTTTTGGGGCGGGGTACAGAGGATAATTTCCTTAACACCCGCGACGCGTGCCAGGACCACCGTCATTAGGAGTGACGACGGCAGCGGCGCCGTGCCCCCGGGAACGTAAATACCAACGCGTTCCAGCGGCTTTATCAGCCAGCCGAGTTTATCTTTTGTCGCCTCATTGAGCAGTGTTTTCTTTTGTTTCTGGTGATAGGCAGCGATGCGTTTTGCCGCCAGTTCCAGAGCGGCAATTAGCCCTTTATCCACCTCTTTATAAGCGCGGTTAATATCGCTTTTCGAGACTTCCAGAGCCGTCAGTTTTACGCCGTCGAACTTCTGCGTCAGGTTATACAGCGTGGCGTCGCCGCGCTTGTGGACATCGTCAATTATACGGCGGACGTTCTTCTCTAAAGCCTCGTCGCCGATGCCGCTGGATTGGCGTGAGAAGAGCGGTTTAGCTTTGCTAAAACCCTCGATTATTTTCATTTAAGCGTCACCTGCCGCCGCTTGGAGTTTACCTATAATATAGTCCATCCGCCGGCGTTTTACATCATCTGCCGCCTCGGTGCTGCCGATGAGGCAGGCGGTGGACTCGAAAAGCGTGTCGATTATCTTTAAGTTGTGCCGGGCTATCGTCCTGCCCGTCTCGGTATTCTCGATAAGCAGGTCGGCGTCGTCCGGCAGGAAAGCCTCGGTGGCGCCCCAGGTGGGGATAACGCGATAGTGGCCGAGGTGATTCTCCCGGGCAAACTTGTCGGCGATATTGACATACTCCGACGCCACGCGGAAAGGCTCCGGCGTGCTGGCGTTATAGCGTTGCAGTCCATCGTTATCGTTAACGGGCAGGTCATTATGCACCACCGCCACCAGCCTGACCTTACGCAGTTTTAGGTCCAGCACCTCTTTAACTGGGCTGGATGGGAACTGGGCAAGGTGGTCGGCAAGCCAGTCTTTGCCGGTAATCGCGAGGTCGAAGTTGCCGTTGGCCACCTGCAGGGGCATGTCCTGCGGGCGGATGACTTTAACCACCACCCCATCTATCGCGATATTTGGGCGGCGGTTGCCGTTGGCGGATGGATAGCCGTCAATACTAATGCCGGCTTTATTTAATAATTCTACCGTCTGCTGCTGCTGGTGACCGTCCGGCAGCGCCAATCGTACCATATCTTTAGTGTATTTTGTAGTTAAAATTTCCTGCCCTGCCGCGACCTCTTTACCCTCACTAACACTCCTGGAAACCGACAGCGCGGCATCAACGATGGAAGATACCACTTTATCAAAATCGGGCTTTGAGTGGCTGTTCCGGTTAGCGATGATAAAGGTGCTGCTCTCCAGTACTGGAGTAACCGGATACAAGCCGCAGCCGGTAATCTCCGCCGTGTCCTCCACCCCCATTAAAGCCAGTTCGGCGCTTTCCGGAGGATATGCCTCGGCGGCGCCCCAGACCGGGAAGACGCTAAAGCGGCTCAAGCGGTTTTTCAGGGCGTACGCTTCTGCCAAATTTGGGTACTCGCTGGCAATGCGTAGCGGCGAGCCGTTTTGCTTCAGGTCTATAGATTTACCCGGCGCCGCTATATATAACGAACTCCGCCCGTACTGCAAATCCTTAACCTTAACGATGTCGGAGGAGGGGTATTTAACCAGCAATTCCTCAACCCAGTCCAGCCCGCAAATACCCAGGTCGTAGTTGCCCATGGCTATCTGGATGGGGATGTCTTTTTCGTGGAAGACACGTATCAGCAGGCCGGGGAACTTTTCCGATTTAGGCCGGTAAAAACTTATACTGGAGTTGTACTCGTCAAGGCGCCAGTCGGCTTTCTGGAGCAAGGCGGCGGTTTTTCTTAACAAACGCCCTTTAGGTAAGGCTATCTTAAGAGGCACTTTTAGCCTCCAACAGCTTCACAACTTGCTCGATGGATTGGTAGTCAGTTTTCTTGCCGGCTTTGTCAGTCAGCGTTAAAGCCCCACTCCCCTTAACCTCCAGCGTCCAGTCGGCCGACTTGCCATCTAAATCCAGTTCGGCAATAAAGCCAGCCTGACGTAACGCCGCAGCGGTATCAAACATTTTTTTGGGGTCGGAGCCTTTTACCAGCACCCTGGCGGCGGACGGCTGTAAAACCGTTTCATCTTTGACTAAAGTAAGCAATTTATCAAGGTATATAGCGCAACCGGAAGCCGGAATGTCGCCGCCTCCCATAGAAGGTATCAAGGCGTCATATCGTCCGCCTCCACCTATCTTTTCTGCTCCCGTAAACAGCTGGAAAATGATGCCGGTGTAGTATTCAAAGCCGCTGCCCGATGCAATATCTACTTTATACTTTATGTTGAGTTCATCCAGTATAGATACTATCTGGCAAAAATCACCCAAAGCCGAACCGATTTCCGGAAAGACACGGCAAATAGATTCGCGTTTTTCTCGTAAAAAGCCCGGTGATTGCACTTCCAGACTAAACAATGGCATAAGAATCTCGCCTAGCTCCGGTACCAATTTTGTCACTTTTGCCAAAACCTTGGTATCACCGTCAAGAATACTATCAAATACCTTGTGCTGTTCTTCCGGTGTAATTTTTAGTTTCGTCAATAACGCTTTGAGTATGCCGGCATGTGAAAGTCTTAACTCAACGTTTTTTAATCCCAACTTGTTAACGATTTCCATCGAAAGCGCTATCAACTCTGCATCCGCTTTAGCCGACCCCACCCCGATTAACTCGGCGCCGCACTGCCAGCGCTCGCGGGTTTTATCGCCGGTTTCAAAGGTGAACATGTTGGCGACGTAAAAAAGCCGCGCCAGACCTTGCCCCGGCATGCTTTCCGTATAAAGCCGGGCAACGGGTATGGTACCGTCGGGGCGCAGGACAACGCGTTCGCCGCTCCACCCGTCCCAGTCGAGGAACGAGTACACCTTGCCCAGCATCGTGGGCGTCAGCGTCCCCGCCGAGGTGAACAAGTGCAGGTACTCAATAGTCGGCGTCCTGACCTCGCGGTAGCCCCATTTCGTAAAGCAATCGCGGCAAATCCCCTTCAATCCATGGAACACCGCCATAGTGTCTGGAGACATATCGCGCATGCCTTTACAGCGTTGGATTTTCATGCTTTTTCCTTCCGTATAAATACGCTAAATTATACCATATCTCCTAGCTAAACAGTGTTATCTCCACCCCCGGCTTTGTGGTAATATCTATTTGTTATGGCTGAAGACTTAGCGACGTTAATAAAAACGGGACTTAAAACCCGCTTCATAGGGCGGGAGATTATCTACCTGCCTAGCGTAACTTCCACGATGGACGCCGCACGGGATGAGGCTTTAAATGGGGCGGCGGAAGGGACGGTAATCATCGCCGGGGAGCAGACGGCGGGGCGGGGACGCTTAAAGCGCCGGTGGCTGGCGCCGGAGGGGAACATATCGCTTTCTATTGTCCTCCACCCGGACACCAAAAACCTTCCCTACCTTATTATGATAGCCTCGCTGGCGGTGGTAAAAAGCATCAAACGCACGGCCGGGGCGGCGGGGCAGATTAAGTGGCCCAACGACGTGCTGATTGACGGTAAAAAAGTCTGCGGTATCTTAATTGAGAACGAGATGCGGGGCAATAATGTCGCCTACAGCGTGATGGGCATTGGGATTAACGTAAGCTTAAAGGTCAATGATTATAACGAGATAGCCCAGACTGCAACCAGCCTCTTTGCAGATCGGATTGTACTGATTAGAGCATTACTGGAGGAGTTTGATGTTCTTTATCAAAAACTCCCCGATGGCAACGTGATATACAAAGACTGGCGCAACAACCTGGTGACTTTAGGTAAAAAGGTTAAAGCCACCTGGGGCAAACAGATTATTGAAGGGGTTGCCGAAAACGTAGATGAAGACGGCGCTTTGATAATCCGGGGGGAGGACGGGACGCTAACTAAAGTGGTGGCTGGGGATGTAACACTGCAGTGATAGAACTATTTCTTTAGTCTTGAATGTATCTTTAAAATAAGTATTATCACCGATAAAAGATAAATAAATAATCCAACTATCAGAGTAATATCTCGTCCTAAAGTTGTGGGCATTCCGCGTGAAGCATCAATTATGCAGAAAAAAACTGGGTAGACTGTTGCTATTGATATCAAAGGCATAAAAACCATCCAGAAAACCAAATTTATTTTAGAATCTGAATGTTCTATCCACTCACCTAATTTTCTTGCTGTTGAAGGAACTATTATCATAATTAAGGAAAATAAAAACAAAGAACCAAAAATAATACCTGTTACCCAAAAAGCCGACTGATTATAAAGAAAAGTAATGGTTTTAGAAAAAATAGTGATTTCACTTGGTTTTGTTGATAAAGAAGCTGAAAGGGACAAAATCGAAGTTAAGAAAAATATCGTGGCAAGAGAAAAAAGCTCTACAAACAACCTCAGTTCGCTTCTTTTATGGCGTCGCTTTTGCTCTGTTTGTAATACTTTTTCGTGATTGTTTTTGTTTGCGTTAATCATATTCTTCTTATTTTGAAAGAAATTATATCACAATAATAGTAGGAGGGGAAGGGTTAACTTCCCCTCTCAACCTCTATTATCATTACTTCTTGTTTTTCTTTACCACCGGTATCCATATCTGGCACTGCATCAGCTTGCCCGGCACTTCCGGGAAGTAGATTTCCAGCTCCGGCTTATTATCGTGTTCATAACCGGTGGAGGGAAACCATTCGCTGTAGATACGCTTGGTGACATCCTGCAGATTATCGATGTTGCAGTCGAAGACCGCCCAGGTAGCCGCCGGTACAGCGTACTTTTCAAACTTGCCCGCTTTGCCGCCGGGCGGCAGTTCTACGGCAATGCCGTAGTCAAACTCATAGTTTTGCGGATCTTTAATTTCATCGGGCTCCATACAAATTCCCAGCGTACAGCCGCCTGTCACTGCGCCGGCTTTCCCCCCGTTTATGGCTGCCATCGCCGCGTTATCCGGCGATTTCAAGAATTCCTGCCAGAACTGTGGTATTTTAACGAAGTTCTGCCCCTCGTTAGTGGAGAACTGTCTCCTCGTCAGGGCGATGTCGAATCCCTTTTTCTCTACGATAGTGTAATCCATGTCATTGCCTCCTTTAAGTTCAATATTAAAGGAGATACGCGGATACGCCGTCAGCTTTACTCCCGGCCCGCGCGCCGCCCGAGGAGTAATGCCGTGAACGTTCCGGAAGGCGCGGGTGAATGAATCCGGCGAATCGTAGCCGTACTTAACCGCTAAATCGATGACTTTCATGTTGCCGGAGGTCAATTCCCTTGCCGCCAGGGTAAGCCTCCGGCGCCGGGCGTACTCCGCCGGCGTCAGTCCGATGATGGCAAAAAACATCCGCTGGAAATGAAAAGTGGAACAGCACGCCTTTTTTGCCGCCTCACCATAATCAATCTTGCCGGTCAGGTTGTCCTCGATATAGCTTATCGCCGCGTTCATTCTCTCCGACCATTCCATTGATGCCGCTTCTCCTTCAGACGATACTATACCAGAACAAATGAACTAATTGCCCGACTTTTTATGCGGAGTTATGTTGGGGAAAAACCCACCTTTGCTCAAGCTTCAGTGGGCAAGAAAGGGAGGGGTAAAGCGCCCCTCCCCTTAAGTAACAAGTGGTTATTTCTTATTCTTGTTGATAAATTCGCCTAATTGACCGAATGCCCGGAGAAATTCCATTGGGATGGGGAAGATAATGGTGCTGTTTTTCTCACTGGCTATTTCCGTGAGTGTAGAGAGGAAACGCAGCTGAATAGCCGCAGGCTCTTTTTGGATGATGTGCGCTGCCTGCGCCAGTTTCGCCGAAGCCTGTAGTTCACCCTCTGCATGGATGATTTTAGCGCGACGTTCACGCTCGGCTTCCGCCTGGGCAGCCATGGAGCGCTTCATTTCTTCCGCCAGCTCCACTTCCTTGATTTCAACGATACTGACCTTAACGCCCCAGGGGTCGGTTTGTTCATCGATTATCTTCTGGAGCATTATATTCAGTTTTTCACGCTTGGACAGCAATTCATCGAGTTCCGATTGCCCCAGCACATTACGCAGAGTGGTCTGTGATATCTGTGAAGTAGCCCGGATATGGTCCAGAACCTTGACCACGGCGGACTCGGCATTCACTACGCGGAAGTAGACAACGGCGTTAACACGGACGGTAACGTTGTCCTTGGTGATGACTTCCTGCGAAGGAACATCCATGGTCACTACGCGCAGGTCCACCTTAACCATACGGTCAATAAACGGAATGATGAAGAACAGGCCGGGGCCTTTAGCTCCAACTAGCCGACCCAGGCGGAAGATGACACCGCGTTCGTACTCGGTGACAACCTTGATTGCCATTAGAATAAGTATAAAAACGATAAAAGCACAAATACCTATTGCTATATACATTTTCTACCCCCTTTTTATTTCTTGGTGACGATTAACCTTAAACCGTCAACCTTTTTGATGACTACTTCCTCTTCAGGTTCGACCCAGCCCTTGTCAACGGTAGCGTTCCAGCGTTCCCCCTCGACCAGGACCACCCCTTTAGGATTAAGTTTAACGACTACTTCAGCCGTTCTGCCGACCAGTTCCTCACTGCCGGCTTCAATCTTCTTCTTATGCGCCCGGATTACCCAGACTACCACAAAATATACAAAGACAACAAGAACAATAATAAGCAGCGCTAATACCCAGGGTTGATAAGTCATTTTATTAAGCCTCCTCCTACCGTTTTGATTTTTTACCGGCAGGTTCTTTGGGCTGTTTCACTACATATAATAACAGACCATCGATTCTTTTGATAACCACTTTCTCGCCGGCGGTTATTTTGCCGCTCTCCGAGATTGCCGTCCAGTTCTCGCCTTTATAAAAAATTGTGCCTTCCGGGTTCAGTGCTACCTTCACCAGGGCTGTTTTCCCCACCAGTTCCTCGCGCCCGGTGACCGCCTGTTTGCGGTGGGCGCTGATGGCGCGTTGAACGAGAAAGGCCAGCGCCGCCGTGATGACTATGCACACCCCGGCAATAAGCCAGGGATTAATCTGAAACTCCGGCGCCGCCCCCTTAAAGAGCATCAGCGAACCGGCAACCAGCGAGATTACTCCGCCGGCGGTGAATAATCCAAAGGTAGTCGTTAGCACCTCCCCGATAAACAACCCGATGGCTAGAACGATTAACAGGATACCGGCGTAATTGACCGGCAGTACTCCCAATGAGTAAAACGCCAGTAATAAACTAATCCCCCCCACAATGCCGGGGAAGATAAGCCCGGGGTTAAATATCTCTGCCATGATGCCCAGCGTGGCAATGCTTAATAACAAATACGCAATGTTAGGGTCGGCGATGGTGTAAAGGAAATTCTCGATACCCGTCATACCAAAGTCAATTACGGTGGCACCGGCAGTATGAAGGGTTACAATCTGCCCGTGAATTAGTTCCACCTCGCGTCCGTCAAGCTGGGCGAGGAGGTCATTCAAATCGTAGGCTATCAGATCAATAACGTTAAGCTCAAGGGCTTCGTTTTCCGTGGCGGAAACGCTTTCCCGCACCGCCTTTTCCGCCCACTCTATATTGCGGCCATGAGATTCAGCCAAGCTGCGGATATAAGCCGCCGCATCATTGAGCACCTTTTCCTCCATCGTTTCGGACATCGCCTCTTCGCCTTCTTCTCCAATAGAAACGGGATGAGCCGCCCCGATGGCCGTATTGGGCGCCATCGCGGCTACGTGCGACGCCATGGTGATAAAGACCCCGGCCGAAGCGGCGCGGGAGCCGGAAGGAGAAACATAGACCACCACCGACACATAGGCGTTTACCATGAGTTTAACGATATCGCGCATGGCGGTGTCCAGCCCGCCCGGCGTATCCAGTTGGATAATCAGCGCCGAGGCGTTGTTTTCTTCCGCCGCCTGTATGCCCCTGTCAACGTAATCCACCAGCACAGGGTTAATCGTGCCCTTAATCGTCAGGACATACACCGAGCCGGAAGCCTGCGCCTGTACCCCGCTGGCCATTAAAACGGCCGCCAGCAGGACGGAAAAGAGGAAAATTATTCTAAGTTTTTTAAACATGGTGATGACTCCAGGAGGTAACTTCATTATAGATTGATGTTTGGGCAGTTTCAACCTAAAATATTATTGACATCCCTATATAGTTATGATATTATAATACTTGCGCTCTGCAAAGGAGCGCTTTTTGCACCTTAACAACTGGATAGCGGAAGGAAAGTTTAAATACCTAAGCCTAAGTCAATTACTATTATATTATGGAGAGTTTGATCCCGGCTCAGGATAAACGCTGGCGGTGTGCTTTATGCATGTAAGTCGAACGGGTTCCGCAAGGAATCAGTGGCGGACGGGTGAGTAACGAGTAAGTGACCTGCCCTTAA
>JAQTMM010000028.1 GCA_028714335.1 Dehalococcoidales bacterium | reverse complement strand
CAGACCAGCCCCGCTTTCATCTGGGCTATCATCGTTATCGGTGCAGTCCTCGTGATCGCCATCATCGTCCTGATCTTCAGAACTCGCTCCAAGTAAGTTCTGATTAACAGACGACCTTCTTAGGAAGGACGAGAGCCCCGGCCACAAGCCGGGGCTCTCTTTTTATGCAGTGGATTTGCTCCATCAATTCGCCTTTAATACTAGAATAATGTTTCTTGACAACCGCTTATTGCTAAAGTAAAATTCGCCATGTGTCAAACGCATATTCTATAAAGTTTGTTTATCACGTTTTATCTATTACAATCGTAATTTGCCTGCTTTTTGGCTTCGTTACGCTTTATCCCGCCACCGCTTTAGCAGCCACCCCGGCAAAGTGGTCCAAGGTGAATATTCCCTCCGGGGGTTTGGCGGGCGGCTGGGTCTTGGCCGGCGGTTCTGATGTTAAGTGCCTCACCGCCGCTATAGACGGCACGCTTTACGCCTACGGCGCAGGCCTTACCGATACGTTACTCAAATCCACCGACGGCGGCAAAAGATGGTCCGCCATCGGCAATGTGCGGGATGCCATTACCGGCATTGCTGTATCCCCCGCCGACCCCGCGATTATTTACTACGCCACCGTATCATCCGTCTACCGCTCGGCCGATGGCGGCATATATTTTCAAAAACTGCCCGATGTTCCAACCAGAGCCGGGGCAGTAGTAACGTCAATCAGCGTTACCTGGCTGAATAACAACATCATCGCCGTAGCCACCGCCGATGCCAACCCTGCCGAGTTCGGTGGTGTTTACATATTTGACGAAGGGGAGTTTTACCATGGCTGGGCGGACGCCGCCATCGGCGACTACGATGTTTACGCGCTTTCCTTTTCCCCCGATTATCCCGCCAGCCTCCAGCTCGTCGCCGTGGTATCCAATGAAGCAGATACCTTTGTTTTTAACAAAATGGGCAACGCCGATTGGAATACATTCATCGGTTTGGCGCAGCTCAACAGGGATAACTGCATTCCCCCGGCCAGCGTCGTTGCTATTGGGGCGGCAATAGCTTTCCCGGAAGGCTATCAATCCTATGCTGCCTCATCCTTCTTTGTCGGTATAAACACGGGTACGGCTGAAGGTGATGTCTATAAAATCACTACCGCCGATACACCGAACAACTCTTTAGCCACCGACCTTAACTGCGGCATGGACGTCAGCGCTTTGGCGGCGCATCTTGACACTCAGCAGATTAACCTGATAGCCGGTTCTGCATCCACCGGTTATGTCTGTATCAGCCGTGATGGCGGCGCTTCCTGGGCTTACAGCCAAAAAAATCCCACCGGAAACGCCGTGACCAGTATCCTCTTTGCGTCAGATTTTGATTCTAGCGGCTCAATTTATGCCGCCACCAGCGGCAACAGCAGCGCTTTATCCATCAGCCATGATATGGGCTTGACCTGGAATCAAATCAGCCTCATTGACGCCGCCATTACAACCCTTAAAGACTTTGCCCCCTCCCCCGATTCCAGCCAGCTTAATACGCTCTTTTTAATTACTTCCTACCTTGAAGGCAGTCTGCGCCACAGCCTCTGGCGGAGCCTTAACGACGGCGCTAGTTGGGAAAGAATTTTGTCCAGCGATTCCACCAGTGTGGACAGTCTGTCTTTAGTCAGCCTCCCACCGGAATATAGCCCCGGCTGCCTTACGTTGTTTGTGTATGGTGCAAGTAATGGTAAACCCGTCATCTGGAAGTCACAAGACAACGGGCAGAGCTTCCTGTATCGCCCTATCCGTGATCCCTCTACCGGCACATCGTTTAACATCAATGTCTGGACAGTGGCTGATGCCGATACGCTTTACCTTGGCAGCGCCGACGGAGCGGTTTATACTACTGCTGACAGTGGATATAGTTATCTCCAGTGTGCATCGGCCGGCGGCTCTCAACTAAATTCTCTCGCCCTTTCACCCGGTTTCGCTAACGATGGCGCCATCCTCGCCGGTAATATTGAAGGTGGAATTTACTTCTCGGACAATCGCGGTTATTCCTTTGTGCCATTACCGCTTGATGCTGCCTCACCTCCCCTCGAGGGCGCTGTTACCGTGGCTTTCGACCCCAATTTTACGACCAGCCGCACCGTTTATGCCGCCAGTGATGTAGCCGATAGCGGCATCTACCGCTTTATCATCGGCACCAGCGAGGAGTGGGAAAGCATTGTTTCCTCCTTACCTGTCGGAGCTTCTATTAACCGCTTGTCTGTTTCCGCCGCCGGTGTTTTATACGCCGCCAACGGTAATGTTGATGGAGGCATGGAACGCTGCCTTAATCCCCGCTACTCCTTAACGCCATTGTTCGAGAGCATTAGCCGCGGTTTGAGTGACGGCGCAAAACTCTACGGCTTATGGCAGCGCAACGGCCAGTTATGGTCTATAGATTTACACAACATCAAACTGATGACCTTTTTAGACACCCTTACCTCGCCGGTAACTTTAGTTGCGCCGGACAATGCATCAACGGGCATCGGTGTTCTTTACGACCATGCGGTTAAGGACATTTCTATCGCATGGGATACGCTGACCGGGGCTACCAATTACGAGTGGCAGTGCAGCTTCGATTCCTCCTTCAGCACCATACCCGCCGATTGTTCCGGCACCGCTTCCGGCGGCCCTATGTACCTCCCCCCGCTGCAGCCGGCAACCACTTATTACTGGCGGGTACGCGCCTGCTCGCCAGCCTTTAGTCTGTGGTCGGAAAAGTGGTCTTTCACCACTATCATGGACACCGCGACTCTCGACCTGATATTAGAATCTCCCTCGCCCGGCGCCACCGGGATTTCCATCAAACCCGTCTTTCAATGGACGGGCATTCTGGGCGCCGAAGCATATGAAATGCTCATCGCTACCGACGCCGATTTTTTCCATACCGTTATCCTGAAAATAGGCGATTACGCTTTAAAGACCAACGCCTGGAACTGCGACGTTAATCTGGACGGCGGCACGGTCTATTACTGGAAAATAAGGGCGGTTACCGCCAGCACGCGCAGCGCCTGGAGTTCCGTAGGTATCTTCACCACCGTATTTCTTGCCGGTGAAACGGTACCCTCAACAATCCCCCAGCCCGAACTGCTGGGCGCTTTAGCCACCCCCAAAATAGCCCCCTCGACATCGGCCACTACACCCGCGTCTTCCGGTCTGGTGCTGGATATCCCTGTCTGGGCGTTTTACCTCTTTGGTGGGCTGATCTCTATCGTTCTTCTTTCTTTAACCATCGTCCTGATAATCGTCATTAAATTGCGGTAGCTTTTTACGTCGACCCCCACCTCCCATTTGACGGAAAGCCCTTAAAGCATTACACTTTTTTTAGATAGGTTTGCCAGGAGGTATACTATGCCGTTAGTGACTATTAAAGTAATAAAAGGCAGGTCAAAAGAACAAAAGAAAGGTATGGTAGAGGACGTAACCACTGCCATCGCTAAAAACATAGGATGTCCGCCGTCCGCGGTAAGTATTGATATCGTGGAGATGGAGGAGGACAACTTTGCCATGGGCGGCACACTCTGGTGCGATAATCATTAGGTATTGGAGGGCGCCGTGAAAGTATTGGGTATTATGGGCAGTCCGCGTCTCGGCGGCAACTCTGACCTGCTATTGGATGAAGCCTTGAAGGGTGCGTCGGAAGCCGGAGCCGAGGCGGAAAAAATACTCGTTGACCGGATGAAAATAGCCCCCTGCAAAGAAATTTATCACTGCCTGGTGGACGGCACCTGTCCGCTTAAGGACGATATGCAGGGCATCTATCCCAAAATCCTGGCCGCGGATGTTATCATCGTTGCCTCCCTTATCGAGTTCTATACCGTCAGCGCGCAGACTCTTACGCTGATGAGCCGCTGTCAAGCCCTATGGGCGCGCAAATTCGTTTTAAAGAATCTGGATATCCCGGTTAAAAAGGGCGCCTTCATCGGCGTGGGAGCGACCAAAGGGGCAAAGCTTTTTGATGGCCCGCGCCTCACGGTCAAATACTTCTTTGAGGCTATCAACGCCGAACTCAAAGAAGAACTTTTAGTAAGAGGCGTTGATAAAAAGGGTGAGATTAAAGACCACCCCGAACAACTCGCCGCCGCTTTTGAATTAGGCAAAAGGCTTGTTTCCTAGAGCTATCATCAATCAGTTAAAGGAGTCCAATGAAAATAACAAAGGTTGAATGCATACCGGTTTCCATTCCCTTCGTCAAACCCATCGTCATGTCCGGCACCGTGGCCAAATGCGCCGATGCCGTCGTCCTTAAAATCCATACCGACGAAGGCGTTACCGGCGTAGCGGAAACCGGCGATACCTCGCTCTGGTACATGGGCGAAAGCCAGGACTCCATTATGTCCAATCTTGTTAATGTCTTCGCCCCGCAGATACTCATCGGCGAAGACCCCTTTAACATTGAGAAAATCGTGGCGAGGATGGATAAAGCCGCCCGCGCCAATAACCAGTCTAAAGCCGTCGTTGACTACGCTCTGCACGACCTTATGGGCCGCGCTTTAGGCGTCCCGATTTATAAGCTCCTTGGCGGTCTTTCTAACCCTAAAATCGCCCTCGCTTTTGTGATGTCTTCTGGCACGCCGGAGGAGGTCAGCGCGGAAGGCAAGATGCTGGTTAAAGCCGGTTTTAAAGGGCTTAAACTGAAGGTCGGCGCCCGCACGCCGGACGAGGATATCGAGCTGGTGGGGGCTTTAAGAGCCGCCGTCGGCAGCAAGATAAAGGTCATGATTGACGCTAACGGCGGCTGGCTTTATCACCAGGCGCTTTACGTCTTACAGCGCATCGCCAGGTATGACGTTTACGTCGCCGAACAGCCCGTCCCCTGGTGGGATATTGACGGGTTGGCAAGACTGCGGCGCAAGGTGGATGTGCCCATCTTCCCCGATGAATCCGCCAAAGAACTTAATGACTTAATTAAGATTATCGAGAAAGACGCCGCGGACGGATTCTTCCTTAAAGTGCCTAAAGCCGGCGGTATTTTAAAAGCGCAAAAGTGGGTCGCCATTGCGCAGGCGGCCAACCTGCCTGTAATGTGCGGCTGTATGGTGGATTCCGGCCTCGGCGCCGCCTGCACGGCGCAGTTCCTGGCGGCTACGGAGTGGATAGGCAAAATCGAACAGGAAGCCATTGGCCCGCTGAATCTTTACAACATTCCCGATACCGTCAACCATCACGTTAAAGACGACCTCGCGATAAAAATGCCGCGCTATGAGGGCGGTTTCCTCTACCCCTCCGAGGGCCCCGGTATCGGTGTTGAGCTTAACGAGGACGCTGTGAAAAAACTCGCCACCCCCAGCAAACCACCTGTAATAATCGGCAAATAACCTTTTACTTGAGGCTTTGATATGACGAAAAAAACCGAACCCACCACTATAGAAAAACTTGCCGCCAACGTGCTGAATACGCGCCTTAAAGACATACCCAAAGACACGCTGGAAGCGACGAAATATCGCGTGATAGATACCATCGGCTGCCTCATCGGCGGCGCTATGGATACCGGTAATCCGGAGCTGTTAAAGTTCTTTAATGACCAGGGCGGCAAGCCCGAAGCCACCGTATTGATTCACGGCGGCAAGCTGCCCGTCGCTAATGCGGCTTTTCTCAACTGTGTTATGGCGCGCTCCTTTGACTTTGAGCCTGTCAGCCCGCTGGTGGACGGCTTTAGCTGCCCGGGGCATATCAGCGGCACTACCGTCCCATCCGCGTTAACTTTAGCCGAGGTTGCTAATGCCTCCGGCGCTGAAATGCTGACCGCTTTAATCGTCGGCGAAGATATTGCTTCGCGTATACTGGCGGCGTCTGGCTTTGGTTTTTCCTTGGGCTGGGACTGCGTGGGGACGGTCAATGTTTTTGGTGTTACTGCGTCGGCGGGGCGTCTTTTTGGTCTGAATAAAGTACAGCTGCGCAACGCCTTCGGTATCGCTCTAAATCAAATCGGCACTACCTTCCAGTCATTCTGGGATTACACCACCGCCTTCAAATTGCCCCAGGGTCTGGCGGCTCGGGGTGGCATCAACTCTGCACAATTAGCGCAGGCTGGCTGGACGGGCCCCGAGGACGCCTTGATGGGCAGGTTCGGCTACTACAAAATGTTCACCGAAGGCTGCCAGCGCCCCAAAGCTTTAACCAAAGACCTGGGCAAGAATTTTTATGCCGACGGCACGTTTAAGCCCTACCCCTGCTGCCGCATCGTCCACTCTGCCATTCAGTGCATTTTGGAGCTCGTAAATAAGCACAACATCAAGCCAAACGACGTGAAGTCGGTGAATCTGCAGGTCGCGCCCGGCGGCATCGAGCACGCTGTAGGCCACCCCTTTGAAATCGGTCCCTTCCCCCATGGCAACGCCGCTTTTAGTTACGAATATGTCGTGGCGACGGCCTTTTTATTCGGCGGTGTCAGGCCGGAGCACATGACCGAAAAAGCCATCCGCAACCCGCGCGTCAGGGAGTTTATCAAGAAGATAAAACTCACTGCTGTCAACGATGTTGAGTTTGAAAAAGCCCGCATTACGGTGGCGCTTAAGGACGGACGGGAATTCACCGGGGCTGTGACCAAGGTCAAAGGCGACCCTAAGGCTAACCCCATGACCCGCGAGGAAATTATCGCCAAGTTCTGGCTTAACGTGGACTTTTCCGGGAAGATTAACCGCAAGAAAGCCGCGCGCCTGCTGGATATGTTGCTGAGCCTGGAAAAAGTCTCCAGCGTCAGGAAACTGATACCATATTTAGTGACGTAATAACGCAGCTATTTTACTAGTAACAATACTCTGCTGTTAGTCTCGCTGCACTAATTCGATGAGGACATTCTCGGCGGCGGAGGGGTGCACAAAGGCTATTTTCGCGTTAGGCAGCTGTCTCGGCTCTTCGTTCTGTAGTTTTCTGCCCTGCGCTTTAAGATTCGCCAGTTCTTTAACTATATCGTCGGTCATAAAAGAGATGTGGTGCAGTCCCCCGCCCTTCTCCTCCAAAAATCTGGCAAAGGCGGAATCCTTAGTTAAGGGCTGAAAAAGTTCTATCCTCATGTCGCCATTGGCCATCATCACCGACGTAAACTCATTGCTCGGCCCCGCCATTCTTTCCACCTCTTTAAACCCAAACATTTCCTGATAGGTCTTGACGGCTTTTTCAATATCCTTAACAACAACGGCAATATGGTCTATTTTCTTTATCATTTTTCTCCTTTTTAACTAAAACGGGAAAATCGCCGGCAGGTCATGCACTTTATTCTTGGTCAGCGTTGCCGGCATGGTCTGCACCAGTTCTTCCACCGTCCAGCGTCCGTCCTTCCAGAGCACCTGCTCCAGCGGCGGCGGGTCAACGAAGATGCCGATGTGCCCATGCCAGACTTCAAAGCAGCAGCCGTTTACATTGTCCGCTTGCTCCGTCGCCAGGTAAACGACCAAATTTGCTACATCCTCCGGCTGATTTTTCTCCAGCATCTGCTTGAGGCGTCTTTCTGCTATTTCTTTGCCCCACATCTTAGCCCAGGCCTCCGCCAAATTTTTTGTCTCCAGCATTTCCTTAAAGCCTCGCGTGCCGGAAACGGGGCGGATAACGTTACAGGTCACACCAAAGCGCTGCATATCCCGTGCTATGGTGCGCGTCAACCCCACGATGCCCTCTTTGGCGGCGCTGTAAATGCTCTGCCCCATATTGCCCAGCCCCGCGTGCGATGATGTGCTGATAATGCGTCCGTACTTTTGTTCCTTCATAATGCGGCAGGCGGCGCGTGTGCAGTAAAAAGTGCCGCTCAAGTTAACGGCTAGCACCGCCGCCCAGTCCTCGTCCGGGACGTTGTATATCATACGGTCGCGGTTAAAGCCCGCGTTGTTAACTAAAATATCCAGCCGGCCATAAGTATCCACGGCGGTTTTGATGATGCTCTCCGCCCCTTCGGCGGTGCCGACGCTGGCATAACTGGGAACAGCCTCGCCGCCGGCTTGCTTAATCTCGTTAACGACTTTTTCCGCCGGGCCTTTGTCCTCACCCTTGCCGTCGGACGTAGTCCCCAGGTCGTTAATAACCAGCTTGGCGCCCTGCGCCGCTAAAGCGATGGCTTCCGCGCGGCCCAATCCGTTGCCGGAGCCGGTGACTACCGCTACTCTACCCTTTAACAAATCGCCCATGATGCCCTCCTAAGCGATGACCTTTTTCTCTTTCAGTGCCGCTATCTCGTCCCAACCCATCCCCAGAATTTCGGTCAGTATTTCTTCTGTGTGCTGCCCGAATTCCGGAGCGGTTCTTCGTATCGTGGTAGGGGTTTTGCTGAACTGCCACGGCGGCATGATGACCTTGAGCTTTTTGCCCGCTGGATGGTCTATCTCTCTAAAGTACGTGTCCGCCCAGGCGCTGGGGTCGTTAGCTGTTTCGTAAGGCGTCCGCACCGTCGTCCAGATGATGTTCTCTTTAGCCAGCCGCTCCGCCCACTCTTTTTGCGTTTTCTTCTTAAAAATCTCGTCGAGGATTTTAATGAGAGGTACGTTATTTTTCATGCGCAGTTCGTGGGTTTTATACAGCGGGTCGTTTTCCAGTTCCCCCAGCTCCAGCGCTTTACAAACCCCCTCCCAGTACCTGTCCCCCTGGATGCACGCCAGCTGTATCCACTTGCCGTCTTTACATTCGTAGCTGTTAAAGATGGGGTTGCTCTGGTTGAGGCGTGAGATACGCCCGTACTCCAGACCCGTCGCTAAAACGGAGGAAAGGACGATGCCCATCGACCATATCCCCCCACCCAGCAGGGAGACGCATACCTCTTGCCCCTCGCCGGTGCGCTCGCGGTGGAAAAGCGCCATCATAATCGCGCAGGCGGCGTACATGCCGGTGGTGTTGTCCCCAAAGCCCGGCACCTGGAATGGCAGCGACGTTCCCGGTTCGCCCAGCGACGACATCACGCCGCTGCGCGCCCAGTACCCCACGAAGTCGTAAGCGCCGGTGTCTTTTTCCGGGCCGTGCAGGCCGTAGCCGGAAAGGTGAGTGTAAATGATTTTTGGATTGAGCTTGGAAATGTCCTTGTATTCCAGCCCCAAATCCACTAACGCGTGCGGGCGGAAGTTGCAGACGAATACGTCCGACTTTTCCACCAGCTTGTATAAAATGTCCCGTCCCTCTTTCATCTTAAGGTCGAGGGTGATGCCCTTTTTATTCATGTTGTAAAACTCAAGGACGTAGTTGATATCGTAAACCGGCACGTTGCCGCTGATTTTTAAAATCCCCCGCGTCTGGTCGCCGCCCTGCGTCCGCTCAACTTTAATGACCTCCGCCCCCATGTCCGCCAAAATCCTGCAGCAAACAGGAGCCAGTCCCGCCTCGCTGACGTCAAGGACGCGAATCCCTTCCAAAGCCATTTTCATTTGGATTTCCTCCCGGTAATGGACTATTTTTCGTTGCCGACGATGTTACAGGAACAAACGCCCGTCCCGGCGTTTCCGCCCAGGTTGTGCGTTAGGCCTAGGCGCGGATTTTTCACCTGTCTCGGTCCCGCCTTGCCCTGCAGCTGCTTATAGACCTCGTACATCATCCTTAAACCGCTGGCGCCCAGCGGATGCCCGAAGCACTTTAGCCCGCCGTCGGTGTTCACCGGCAGCTCGCCCTTAAGCGTAAACGTCCCGGCTTCGATGTCCTCCCGAGCCCTGCCCCGCTTGGCGAAGCCCAGGTCTTCATAAACAATCATCTCGTGGATGCTGAAGCAGTCATGCACCTCGGCGCAAGAGAGTTCCTTGCGAGGGTCCTTAATACCGGCTTCGGCGTACGCCAGCTTGGAGCCGCGGACGTTTTCTTCCATATGAGTAAAATCGTAGTCCTGCAGCATGGCGCCCTGTCGCGCGCCCACGGTAATCTGCAGCGCTTTAATATAAATGGGGTCGGGGCGGAATTTTTTCGCCATGTCGGCGCGGGTTATCACCGCTACCGATGCGCCGTCGCTGACGCCGCAGCAATCGTAAAGGCCCAGCGGCCACGCGATAATCGGCGCGTTGACCACCTGGTCAATCGTTAGTTCATTCTGGAAATGCGCTTTGGGATTCAAACTGCCGTTGTGGTGATTTTTCACCGCAATCTGCGCCAGTAATCTTTTACCTTCTTCCGGCTTGATGCCGAAGTCGTGGAAATACCGCGTCGCCAGGTAAGCGAACGACGCCGGGGCGCTGTAGCCCGGCCCAATACCCGAACTGCCGTCCTGGTTGTCCCCGACGATGCTGGGGCCTTTGACGCCTGTAGCGCCGGAATCTTTAAGCTTTTCCACCCCCACCGCTAAAGCGATGTCGCACACACCAGCCGCTACGGCATAACTTGCCGCCCGCATTGCCTCCGACCCGGTGGCGCACATGTTTTCCACCCTGGTCATCGGTATATACTGCAACTGCAACGGCGAAAGTGTAATGGCGCTGACACCGGAAAATACTGTGCCTATCCACGCCGCCTGTACGTCCTTCGGCCCGATGCCTGCGTCTTCAAACGCCTCGTAGGCGGCTTCTACAATCAGGTCCTCCACCCCTTTATCCCACCGCTCCCCGAACTTGCTGCAGCCCATGCCCACAATAGCGACTTTATTCTTAATACCGTCCATGGTTTCCTCCTATATTATCAAGAGTCATTGCGAGGAGCGAAGCGACGTGGCAATCTCTATCATTGGCGTATTTTTATCATGGGGATTGCCGCGCTACGCTCGCAATGACATTTCTACTCAACCGGCTTGGCTTTCCAGAAATAGTTGATGATGCTTTTCGTGTCGAACATCTTGCGGAAGGTCATTTCCATTACCATGTCCACCTTCAGTTTGTCGATTTCGCAGTCGGTGAACTCTACGATAAGCCTGCCGCCGCCCTCAAAGTCCACCACGCCGTTAACCCCGGGCGGGTTTAACGTGGGCATTAGCTGGTCGACGGAGTAGGTGAACAGCTTAGCTTTCTTGTCGGCGAATTTATAAGGCTCGAACTGATCTTTGGTCTGGCACTGCACGCAAACGCGCACGTTCTGCCCGAGCTGGTTCATCTGCGGCGCGCCGCACTTCTTACACTTAACGCCGTACAAAGCCAGAATCGTTTTCCTCTCCCGCCACCGGCTCTGCAACGATATCGCCGAGCGTTCCGGCAGCGTCGAAGCCTCCACCGGTACCATGCCCCGCCACGTTAAGTACTGGCCGTACGTTATATTTATTTTCCCCGTCAGCTTGTTGGAGACGACGGGACTTTTCTGGAACTTTTTGATTTCATCGGTGACTTTTAATGCAAAGGCGTCTGCTCCGTCACCGTATCCCACATAAAGAATCCGGTCGTTCGGTTTAGCTTTTTCCAGCGCCGCCGCCAGCATTAATAATCCCGCCGCCGCGCCGGTGTTCCCGATGTCGCTGAAAAGCGGGTCCTGTACTTTTTCTTTATCCAGTTTCAGCCTTCGCGTCAGCCCCGCGTGCTGCCGTACATCGTTGGCGTAATAAACAATTTTACTGAAGTCTTTTATTTCCAATTTGGCTTTCTTGAGCAAGCCTTCGATGACCGCCTGCATAATCGGCAGATAGCCTACGTCATCAACAAAGCGCCCTTCGGCGGATTTGGGAAACTTGTCTTCACTCGTTCGCCAAACGTCGGTGAACTCACTGAATAACGAATAGCTATTCTCTATTTCCGCAATGACGCTATTTTTACCCACCGTTATTGCTACCGCACCATCGCCAAGCGTCTGCTCGAACGTGCCTTTAGCCGCCCCCAGCCGCGTGTCAGCCGCCACGACCATTACGTTCTTTGCCGACCCGGCTTTGACCGCGTCGCAGGCTGCTTTAAGCGCCGCCGCCCCCGCCCTTAACGAATCGGTGAAGTCCGCCGCCTGGCACTCGTCTTTAAAATCCGCCGCGCTGGCCACAATCCCCGCCGACATTTTTTCTCTATACGGTGCCGAGGTCGTCGCTAAAAATAAACCGTCGGCTTCGTTTCCTCCCCGGTTTAAACAGTCAATCGCGGCGGCTACCGCCATCGTTACCGTATCTTCATCATAACCGGCCACGGCTTTAGCGCCGCCGCCTCCCCGGCCACCCCACACCTTGCCGATTTCCTCGCGGTTCAACCGGTAGATGGGAATATATACCCCGATGGATGTAATTCCTGCCATGTCCGTGCTCCTTTTCTCTTAACGCAAGACGCCGGTCTCGCCGGCGCAATAATGCCCAAGTCTAATGATGTTTTGGTGGGATATACCGTTATGAATATCTTATGCTGTACGGCATATAGTGTCAAATAATTATAGGGGTGTTCTTTAGAGGATTTTTGCGCCCACGGACGCTCCTGTTATAAGATACAAATAAAAAAACAAAGGGAGATTATTCATGTATAAAGCTGTCCTGATATTTTGCTTGATTATGGCGCTGGCATCGGCTGTATTTTATATACTGTTGGGAGTTGGAGTCATGCACGCCGGTAATCTAACCGGCGAAGATATCCCCACCTTTTATTACGTTATCCCGGTTGGCTACGCGCTGATGGGAGCAGCCCTGTTCTTCCGAAAACGCTGGATTATCATCACCGACCTGGTGCTGGTTGTTTTTACATTGTTGGTATTTTACAGCAGATATGCCGCCCAGCCGGACGTTATGTGGAGCGTGCCGGGACTGGCTACTAAAATAGCCCAGTTGCTGATGGGTATCGGGCTGGTTTACCTGCTGGTCAACTTTAAAAAGAACGCCAGGGCTAAATAAACCGCTCGAAGCGCTCTTTCTTCGCCTTGCAGATGGGGCAGATTTCCGGCGGGTTTTCCCGCGCGCATAAATAGCCGCAAACCTTGCACCGCCAGACCGGCAGCGGCAGTGACGTTAGCGACGCTTTAACCATTTCTGCCGGTTCAGGTTGCCTCTTTCCGGGCGGAGGTCGCCTTTCCGGAATGGAACCTACCTTTACTTTACCCTCCACCGCCTCCTGGCTGACGTACAGACTGCAATAACACGCGTTGTAATCGGTAATATCGGGGTCTCGGTAGTCGCAGGGGCAAATGATATCCGTGTCCTTATTTTTCACGCCAGAGGCTAAACGGCAGGGGCAAGCGCCGTAACCGTAGCGTTTTTCGTTAATAATAATGCCTTTTAATAACTCGCGGACCATCTCGATGTCCGGATTCAGGTAGTAGCCCGCCGCCTCCGCCTCGGTTTTCAGTTTCCGGTAAAGTGCGTCGATTTCTTCCCCGGTTACTTCCGTATCCATTACCCCAAAGCCTCCCGGATTTCGTCCTCTTTAAAACCGATAATGCATTTACTGCTGTCGATGACCAGTGTGGGGAAGTTACAAGCGGGGTTGAATTTCTTAATTTCCTCAACGACCGCATCCTGCTCTTCGCCTATCAGCTGGTCAACGTCCGTATAATCGTAAGCCACCCCCAACTCCCCTAGCAGCGCCTTGGTCTTTTTGCACCAGCCGCAGGTGCTCAAAGCGTAAAGCATCACCTTGCCTTTTTGCGTGCCTTCAACGTGGTTAATCGTCATCTTGCCCCCCCTTTTCCCTTTATTATCCCCAATTGTAGCACAACTTTGCGGTGATAACAGTCACACTTAGGTGATATTGATTTCTCGCCAATTATAGTTTAAAATATATACTATATAGAGTTTAAACTATATATATTTTATACCAACTCCAACCTATCTTAAGGAGGGGAACTTTAAATGCGTGGGGAAATCAGTGAGAAAGTCGCTCTGGATTTACTTTCCATACCCTCCCTTATTTTCCGCCTCGTCCGGCGTAAAGTAGTTAAGCCCACTCTGGCGGATACTAATGTGGAAATCAAGTCATTGCATTTTGAAATCATGCACGTGCTTAAAGATGAAGGCACGCTGCACCCCGCCAAAATCGGCGAAAAACTGCTCGTCGCCAAAGCCCAGATGACCCACCTCATTGATAAACTGGTTGACCTGGGTTTTGTCAAAAGGGAAATGTGCGCCGACGACCGCCGTACCATCAACCTCACGTTGACCGACGAAGGGCGCAAGACACTGGATGAACAGGACAGCCTGGTCGTTGGCGCTGTAGAAGATAACATGGCGTCACTCTCCGAGGAGGAGTTGGAAAACCTCTCTAAATCACTGCGCAACCTGCGCGATACTTTACAAAAAATACAATAAAAACCACGTTGTTTTACTAGAAAGAGTAAGTAGCAACCAATGGCAAGACCAAACCAAAACTCCAACGTCCTGGACTCCGAACACGTCGGACGCTTATTATTCAAACTGGCACTTCCGGCTTTCTTCGGTATGTTTGTCCAGACGCTTTATAACGTCGTCAACACCATCTTTATCGGCCACACCCCCAACGGCGAGGTAGCCATCGCCGGCCTTTCCATCGTTTTTCCCGTGCAGATGCTCTTCATGGGCTTCGGCATGATGATTGGCATGGGCGGCACGTCGCTTATCTCCCGTTTTATCGGCTCGCGTCAAACCGAACGCGCCGAACGCACTTTAGGCAACGGCATTACCTGTATTATCATCCTGTCCGTCCTATTGACCGCCGTCCTGCTGCCGAACATTAACGGATTCCTGCGGCTTATCGGCGCTTCGAATGAGGTGCTTCCTTACGCCCGTGATTACTTAAGTATCATCATCTACGGTACTATCTTTAACCTTATCGGCATGGCTCTGCTTAACTTCGTGCGCGCCGAAGGCAACGCCCGCGTGCCAATGATTGCTAATATTGTCGGCGCCGTAATTAACGTTATCCTCGACTGGATTTTCATTTTGATACTGGGCTGGGGCGTTGTCGGCGCCGCCTTAGGCACAGTCATCGCCCAGTTTATCGTGATGTTATATTTAAGCTCTTATTACCTTTCTAAAAACAGCTACCTCGAGTTCCATGTCAAGAACATGAAACTCGATCCATCCATTTTAAAAGGCATGTTCGCCATTGGCACATCTTCCTTCGTGCAGACTGTGGCCAGCAGCTTTTCTGCTATGCTTTTAATTAGGGAAGTGGTGATGTACGGCGGCGATATCTATCTTTCCGCCTGGGGCATCATTCAACGCGTCATGATGTTCGCGATGATGCCGGCTATGGTTATCGGCCAGGGCGTGCAGCCCATCCTCGGCTTTAACTACGGCGCCAAGCGGTACAACCTCGCCCTTAAAGCCTTAAAGATAGCCGCCATCGCCTCCTCCAGCATCAGTCTTATTGCTTTTGCCATACTGTACTTTATTCCTGGCCAAATCGTACAGATTTTCAACTCCGACCCGGCGCTGATTGACGCCGGCGTCCATGTCTCCCACCTCATCTTCTGGAGCATGCCGATGATGGGTTTGGTCATGGTCGGCACTACATCCTTTATATCCATCGGCAAAGCCGTGCAGGCATTCATCACTGCCTTTGCCCGCCCCGTGCTCTTCTTAATCCCCGCCGTCCTGGTTTTACCCAGGTTCTTCGGGCTTAGCGGTGTGTTCCTCTCCTTCCCCACCTCCGACATTTTTACGCTTGCCCTGATTATCATCCTGATTATTCCTGTTATCCGCGAGTTCCGGCGTAATGCCGCTACGGAAGCCGCCCTTGCCCCTGAAGCTGCGAAAGGTTCATCGCCGGTTGACCGTTCTGGAACATAATAGCTTATATGAGTATTCAAAGTCGTAATGTACTGGACACGGATAAAATAGGCCGGCTTTTTACCAAGCTTTCCATGCCGATGTTCTTCGGCATGATTGTTCAGAATATCTATAACATCGTCGATATGATATTTGTCGGCAACTACGTCGGTACAAACGGCATTGCCGCCCTTTCCATCGTCTTCCCCATCCAGTCGCTTATCTTTGGCGTCGGTAACATGATAGGCATCGGCGGCGGTTCGCTGGTCTCGCGTTTAATAGGCAGCCGTGACCAGGCGCGGGCGGAAAAAACCCTGGGCAACAGTATTTTCTTCAGCGTTATATTCTCTATTATCCTGACACTGGCGGTTATCCCCGGCCTGGATTTCTGGCTCGTGCTTATCGGGGCTTCAGAGAACGTCTTGCCGCTGGCCAGCTCGTACCTGACGATTATCTTTGGGGCTACGATAGTCACCGTAACCTTCAACATTCTCTTAATGATGGTCCGCGCCGAGGGCAACACCCGCGTCGCCATGATTGCCATGATGCTGCAGGCTGTTACCAACATCATCTTCGACGCCATATTTATCATACCCCTCCATATGGGCATCAACGGCGCTGCGCTGGCTGTCGTGCTCTCGCAGGGCATCGCCATGCTTTTCCTTTTCAGCTACTACCTCACCGGCAGCAGCTACCTTAAAATCAAGTGGCGCGATTTTATCCCGGATTTGGGTATCGTTAAAAGTGTTTTCTCCATCGGCGTGACGCAGTTTGCCCAAACCGTCGCCATGACTGTTTCCGCCATGTTCTTCATCCGTCAGGCTGTCAACTACGGCGGCGATACCGCTCTGGGCGCTTTCGGTATTATCCAGCGCGTGATGATGTTCGCCTCGATGCCCAGCATGGTGCTGGGTCAGGCAATGCAGCCGATACTGGGCTTTAATTACGGCGCCAAGCGTTTTAAGACGGCGCTTAAATCCGTGTATCTTGCCGGCGGCGTCACTCTGGCGTTCACCCTTGTAGCGATGCTTGTCCTGATGGTTTGGCCGGAAGCGGTTACTCGTATCTTTACCAGCGATAGGGCCCTGATTGACGAAAGCGTCATCGCTATGCGCTACATCTTTAGTATGCTGCCGTTCTTCGGACTGTTTAATGTCGGGCAGCTGGTCTTCCCCTCTATCGGCAAGGTGTGGGAATCGTTCCTCCTGGCTATCACGCGCCCGGGTTTATTCCTGCTGGGTTTAGTGCTGTTGCTGCCCCACTTCTTCCAGATGCCCGGCGTCTGGCTGGCTTTCCCTGGTTCCGATCTTCTGGGCTTCCTGCTGGTCGTAGTGCTGCTTATCCCTCTGGTGGCCAAATTCAAGAAAGATTCCTCTGCCACCTCTCAAGAGTAGACAGTGAACATCTAAAAGGACTATTATATACTGACGTCCGCTAATTAAACGAAAATTCCTTATGGATAAAGCTATTGCTGATACTGTTGACTGGCTGTTGGAACCCGCCGATATTGGCGTGAGATACCTTGCCCTCCGCGACCTCGTTAAAGCCCCACCCCAGGAAACCCAAAAAGCCAAAGCCGATGCCCACCGGCAGGGTCCCATTAACGTTATATTATCTAAGATGAATCAACAAGGTTACTGGGTAAAACCTGGCCCCGGTTATCTCCCCAAGTACTCCAGCACCGTCTGGTCGGTGATTCTTCTGGCACAGCTCGGCGCTTCTATAGAATCCGACGGCCGTGTTGCTATCGGTGCCTCCTACATCCTCGACCACAACCTCGTTAATGACGGAATGTTCACCCTTAACGGTCTGCCCTCGGGCACGATTGACTGCCTGCAGGGCAACCTTTGCGCCTCGCTCTTGGATTTAGGCTGCACTGACCCCCGCCTGGATAAAGCCTTTGACTGGATGGCGCGCAGTGTCACCGGCGAGGGCGTCGCCCCAATAACTGATAAAAAAGCCACCCTGCGTTACTACTCCGGCAATTGCGGGCCGTTTTTTGCCTGCGGCGCCAACGATAAGCATTCCTGCGCCTGGGGCGCGGTGGCTGTGATGCAGGCTTTCAGTAAACTGCCCGTTACTAAACGGACACCTTTAATCGAGCGGGCGATAAAGATTGGGGTGGACTTCTTTTTCAGCATTGACCCCGCCACCGCCGATTATCCACACGGCTATGCCCCCAAGACCAGCGGTAACTGGTGGAAGTTCGGCTTCCCTAACTTCTACGTCGCCGACGTCCTCGGCATCGCCGAGCCTTTGGTACGATTGGGCTATGGCAAAGACCCCCGCTTATCTAATACGCTTAAACTGATACGTGAAAAACAGGATGGTCAGGGGCGATGGTTTATGGAATATGATTATACGGGAAAAACATGGGTAGACTTCGGCTCTAAAAAACAGCCGAACAAATGGGTGACCTTGCGTGCTTTGCGTGTGCTTAATGCGATGTAATATTTTTAGAAAGGCTTTTTGATGATTAATGTACCCAAGTTTCCGCCCGAGTATTACGACAAATCCCGGCAAATTTTTGAAACCTCCCTCAAAACCCTTGGTGCCTACCGTTCCTGGCGGGCTTTTGACCCCGGCGACAGCTTTTCTATTGACGAGCGCTACGCTGCCCTCCCCGCTCTTACCAAAATTGATATACGCCAGCACTTCCCCGGCGGTTTAGTGCCTGCGGACAAGGACATCGAAGCCGGCATCGCCTCCGGAGAAATTTCTTACGCCAGCACCAGCGGCTCCAGTGACGCTTTCCGCGTTACAAATATCTGGAATCAAAAATGGTGGGACGCCTCGGAAAGAGCCTCCTGGAAGCTTAATGCCCACGCCACCAAATTTGCCACTGGCGAACACCACGAGGCTATCCTCGTCAGCGCTCTTAATACCGGCCCCTCCTCCGACGCCGAAGACCTCCCCTTTGAAAAAAGGCGCCTGTCGCGCTTTCTCTATCTCAATGAAAAAACCGACGTCTCCCGCTGGACTACCGCGCTGATGAACAGGATGATTGATGAACTGGATATCTTTAAACCTGTTGTTTTAGAAGCCAATCCGTCGGTGCTTGCCAAGCTCTGCCGCTACGCCGCGGCGCAGAATAAAAAAGTCTTTCAGCCGGGTTTAATTACCTTGACTTATGAATTTCCCTCCCAGCTCCACTACCGCCAGATTAAACGCGTTTTTTCTTCGCCCATCGCCAGCTCCTACGGCTCCACCGAGACCGGTTATGTCTTTATGCAGTGCGAAGCCGGCAAGTTCCACCAGAATACCAACTTCTGCCGTGTGGACTTTCAACCCTTAAAGCCGGAGCACGGCGGGGCGCGCATTGGCAGGATGCTGGTAACCACCTTTGATAACCCCTGGTACTATATGCTCCGTTTCGATGTCGGAGATTTTGCCGAGTTGGATGCCCGGCAAAAATGTTCCTGCGGCCGCGATGCTGGTTATATTGTTAGCGCTATGGAAGGGCGCTGGACCAACGTGACCTTGACCTGCGAAGGCAAGCTGATTACCCTCCGCCGCCTTGATGACGCCATTAGCGCTTTAGAAGACCTCGATGAGTACCGCCTGGAACAATCCGCGCCCGGAGCCTACCATCTCTTCCTCGTCTCCCCGCGCGACGATAAGGATAAATTGAGCAAGGAAGCCAAAGAAATTTTAAAAGGCATTTACGGCGCTGAAGCTGATGTTACCATCACCTATGAGGATTTCTTAAAGCCGGAAGACTCCGGCAAATACGCTTTAGCCAAAACGCTTTTCCCCTTGAGTGTTGCCAACTATCTGGACTTTAAGTAATTTTAACGGAGATACATCATGAACCAAA
>JAQTMM010000027.1 GCA_028714335.1 Dehalococcoidales bacterium | reverse complement strand
AGAGGTATTCCGTCTTGCCGGCCTCGAAAGGTTTAACGTCAAGGCCAGCCGCCCACTTGGTGCGCTCGGTGGGGGCAATGCCCCAGGGATTGCTGCGGGCTTCCATATTCTCGAAGAACAGCAGCAGCTCTTCCGGGAACTTTGTTTTGGTTTCGACGAGGTGGCGGCGCATATCAACGATGCGGGGGACGTGCTCGATAAAGACGGGGCAGACCTCCATGCAGGCGCCGCAGGTAGTGCATTCCCAGATAACTTCGTTTTTAATACTGCCCTCGCCGCCATCGCCGATTAAGGGCTTTTCAGGATGTCCATCCTTATTGGCGTTGTTGAGCAGGTTCATCTTTATGTCATGTATGACAAGGCGGGGTTGGAGGGGCTTACCGGTGAAGGTCGCCGGGCAGTTATCGGAGCAGCGGCCGCACTCGGTGCAGGAATAGGAATCGAACAATCCCTTCCAGGTAAAGTTCTCTACCTCCCCCACCCCGAAGGTATTACCCTTCTTAAACTCCTCGCGGGGCTGGGTTTTCACTTTTTCGGTGCTCATGAAGAAGCAGTTGAATATCGAGGTGAGGACGTGCATGTGCTTGCTGTAAGGCAGGTAGTTGAGGAAGGCCAGCAAGATAACGGCGTGGCACCACCAGAGCGTTTGCGCGGCGGTTTCCAGTCCGGCGGCGCCGGCGGGCAGCCAGGAAGCAATCAAATTGGCGACGGGCATATAAACCCCCGCCCTTTCTGCCCCGGCGGCAATCTCGCAGGCGTTCATGCCGAAGTAAGCCAGCATCAAGCCGGCAACCATACTCAAAATAATAAAGGCGTCGCGGGAACGCGCCTCGGTATAGGGGGGCGGGAATGTAAGGCGGCGAATAACGGCAAAAATTACCGCCAGCAGAGCCAGCAGCGACATGATGTCGAAAATCATCGTCAGGGTGAAATAGGCGGCATCGGGGAGGCGGGCAAAGCTAATGACGTCCGGGGCAAGGCCGTTAAGCAAAAATTCGGTGTTGGAGATGAGAAGCACCATAAACGCCCAGAACAGCACGAAGTGGTTAACGCCGAAGGCTTTTTTAACGACGCGACGCTGGCCGAAGGCGTAGTAAAGCATGTTCCAGACGCGTTTGGGGAGGTTGTCAAAACGGTTTTCTGGCTTACCCTTGATTATTAAGCCAAAGCGTTTAAAACAGCTAAAGGCGAAGAACGCCAGGGCGGCGGCCAGAACGACGATAAATACGATTACTGTTGCCGACATTTTGTTATAAAAACCCTCTCATTCTCCCTTTACGAAAGGGAGACGATATTATCTTGCTACTTTCTGCTTTTTCTTTTCTCTAACATAGGCGGTAATCGCCGGGACAACTTCAAAAAGGTCGCCGACGATGCCGAAGGCAGCCACCTCGAAAATGGGGGCGTTTTTATCGCGGTTGATGGCGATAACGATATCCGAGTCCTGCATGCCCACTAAATGCTGGATAGCCCCGCTAATGCCGCAGGCGATGTAAATCTTGGGGCGGACGGTCTTGCCGGTCTGCCCTACCTGCCGCTCCAGAGGCATCCAGCCGGCTTCCACGGCGGCGCGGGAACAGGCGACAACGCCACCCAGCTCATCGGCAAGCTCCTGGAGGATTTTATAATTTTCGGCATTGCACATGCCGCGCCCGCCAGAAACAATAACTTCTGCCGCGGCGACGTCAACGCTGTCCATCTGTTCATCGCTGATGATTTCCAGCACCTTGGCGGCAATGTCCGCTTCCTTAACGGGGACTTTTTCCGTGATTATCTGTCCGGCGCGGGAGGGGTCTTTTTTAGGCATGGGCATAACGTGCGGGCGGACGGTGGACATCTGGGGGCGGGTGAACTCGGTGAGAATAGTCGCCATGATGTTGCCGCCGAAAGCGGGACGGGTCTGGAGGAGGAACCCTTTTTCGTCGATAGCGAGGCCGGTGCAGTCGGCGGTCAGGCCGGTCTGCAGTTTTGTGGCTATAGCGCCGGCGAGATCGCGCCCTAAGCCGGTAGCGCCGATGAGGACGATTTCCGGCTTGTACTTTTCAATTAGGTAGCAAAATGCCTTGTTGTAGGATTCGGTTCTATAATAATGAAAAACGGGGTCGTCAACCAGGTAAACCCTGGACGCCCCGTAGGCAAAGGCTTCATTGCAGAGGTGCTCGACTTTTTCACCGATAACGACGGAACAAAGCTCGACGCCGCGGGCTTTAGCGAGTTCGGCGCCCACGCCCAAAAGCTCCCAGGAAACCTCGGCGGGTTTACCCTCGGTATGCTCGGTAAAAATCCAGACGCCCTTGTATTCCTTTATCTTCGCCAGGCGGGGGTCCTGCGGCTCTTCCGCTTCGGGGACGGGCTGGGCGGTTTTCTGTTTGGCCAGTTCAGCGAGGATTTTCTGCTCCTCCGGCGTAAAGAACATCTCGATAGCCTGGGCGGGGCAAATTTTAACGCAGCGCTGGCAGCCGACGCACTTTTTGGAGTCGATTATAGGCTCGCCTTTATCGTTCATGACAATAGCGTCGAATTTACACTCCGCCTCACAGCGCGCGCCGCAGGCGATGCACTTGCCGGGGATGAGTTGGGCGATGCCCCGGGGTCGTTTCAGTTTCTTCGGTTCTTCAGTCATTTTTTATAAGGACAACAAGTCCTTCTCTACCAGTTTATCAATCAATAACTTTGCCGAGTCTGCCGGTTTAGCGTCCTCACCGCCGAGGATTTCACCTTTAGCCCTTTGCGGGGAAAATATCTTGCGCACCTGCGTTGCCGAGCCTTTAAGCCCGATAGTCGCCTCATCCATCTTCATGATTTTGTTATCCCAGAGGTCAACCGGAGCGTCTTCCGACATCAGGCGCATGGGGACGGTGGGATAGCGCGGGGTGTTGATTTCCCGCAGGACGGCAATCATGGCGGGGAGGGGGGCGGTAACGACCTCGTGGTAGCCTTCCAGCTTGCGGCGAACTTTCAGGGTTTTAGCTTTAACGTCAACCTCTTCTACGCGGTCAACCAGCGTCAACTGGGTGCAGCCGAGGCGGGAGGCAATGCCGGGGCCGACCTGGGCGGTATCGCCGTCAATGGTCTGGCGGCCGCAGATGACCATCGCCAGTTCCTCTTTTTCCGCCAGCTTCTTAATAGCGCCGGTCAGCACCATCGAGGTAGCCAGAGTATCGGCGCCGCCGAAAGCGCGGTCGGAGAGGAGGATAGCTTCATCGGCGCCAAGGGCTAAAGTCTTGCGCAGGGTAACTTCGGCGCTGGGAGGGCCCATGGAGATAACAGCGACCCGAAAGCCGTACTTATCCTTAAGGCGGAGGCTCTCCTCTAAAGCGTGCGTATCATAAGGATTCATGATAAAGGGCACGCCCTCTCGAATGAGAGTGCCAGTTACGGGGTCTACTTTGACCTGCGTAGTGTCCGGAACCTGTTTGACACAGGTGACAATTAACATGAATATAAGTACCTAAATTTCATAAAGATAATAGCATATTGAGCAGGATGAGGCAAACCGCAGAATTACCTAAAATCGGGAGGAATTGTTATTTCAGGCGAGTATTTACCTTTGCCGGTTCACTCTACGCCGTGCTAAACTGAAAACGTGAAAATACTGGTGACCAACGACGACGGCATCCAGGCGGAGTGGCTCTGGGCGCTGGTGCGGGAACTAAAGAGCGTGGGACAGGTGACGGTGGCGGCGCCGGACGGCGAACGCAGCGCCATCGGGACGGCGGTAACGCTCTTCCAGCCGCTGCACGCCAGCGAGGTCTGCGCGCCGGAGGACGGCGTAAAAGCCTACGCTATCGACGGGTCGCCGTCGGACTGCGTGATACTGGCGCTGGGCAAACTGATTACCGATAATATAGATATGGTAGTCAGCGGCGTCAATTGCGGCCACAATTTGGGCGAGGACGTATATATCTCCGGGACGGTAGGGGCGGCAATGCAGGGGTACTTTAGAGGATTGCCGGCAGTGGCGGCATCCGCTCCTAGAAACAACACTGTTGCCCTAAAAGTAGCCGCACGTGCCGTTGCCGCTTTAGTAAAGAGGATGGAAGCGAACAAACTTGGCAGAATCTTCCTGAATGTTAACGCGCCGGACTTGCCGATGGAGAAAGTCAAAGGCGTAAAAATCACGCGACTGGCGCTCTCCAGCCACATCAACACCGTGACGGAAGACAACAGCAAGCAACACCAGCAGTACCGGCTGGTGCGGGAAAGGGTGGAAGAATCCGCCAGCGAGGGCACAGACATCCAGGCAATCTTGCAAGGGAACATATCAATTACGCCACTATATACAAGTCTATTAGATAAACCACCACTAAGGTTGTTGAAAAAGGTCGGGGCGGAGGTTGCCGCCGAAATACTGAAATGATAGTATGATTACTACTTGAACTGAATAAAATAATATGCAGCACCACATCGGGACAGACATTATAGAAATAGAGCGCATCCGCCACGCAATAACGCGTTACGGCGACCGCTTTTTAAGCCGCGTTTACACTAAAGACGAGCTAAAGATATACGGGCACCACGCGCACTCGCTGGCGGCGTCATTTGCCAGCAAAGAGGCGGTGATGAAGGTGCTGGGGACGGGGAACAGGGGGGTGGCGTGGCGGGAAATAGAGACGCTTTATCACCCCACCGGCAAGCCGCTGATAAAACTGAACGGGCGGGCGCAAAAGCAGGCGGAAAAGCTGGGGATCAAAGAGATAGATGTAAGTTTATCTCATTCCAGGGAAAACGCCATCGCTACGGCGATAGGGACGACTTAGGCTTCCCAGACAACCTCGCCGCCAATCATCGTCATTTCTACTTTAATATCTTTTATCTTTTCCGGGGGGACACAGGTGAGGTCGTCGTTTAAGATAACGACGTCCGCCAGCATATCGGGAGCTATTGAGCCCTTGACCTTTTCTTCAAACGACGAGTAGGCGGCATTAACGGTGTAAAGGGCTAAAGCCTGGTCAACACTAATGCATTCTTCCGGCAATAACGTCTGGCCGGATTCAGCTTGGCGGGTCACGGCGGCGTAGATGCCCATTAACGGATTGGCGGAAACGACCGGCGCGTCCGAACTACCGGCAACGACGACGCCTTTTTCCAATGGGGCTTTAATACGATAAAGCCAGGGCAGCTGACTCCCGGGGACGGTGGCCAAGTAACGTTCGCCGCTGTAGTAGATAAAGGCGGGTTGGGTAACGATGACCAGCCCCAGTTTTTTAATGCGTTCCAGGAGGGACGGGTGACACTCCCCGCAGTGCTCGATGCGGTGGCGGCGTCCGGCTACGGACGAATGCGGGTTAACGTACTCTAAAGCGGTAACGGCGCTGGCGACGGTTCTTTCATCAACAGCATGGAAAGCCAGTTGATAACCCGCTGTATGGATGTCTAAAGCTAGTTTGTTCAGTTCTTCCTGTTCCGGTTCGATTTCCAGCATAATTTTAACGGCGCCGAGCTGCATCAAGTTATCGCCGGTGCCGGTACGCATGCCGCGCTCTTTAAAGTCGCCCCAAAAGTCTGCCCCCGCCATCATCGTGACGCGGCTTAAAAGGTCGGCGTTAAGCTTTAAATCACAAAGCGTTTCCCACCTGCCGATGTCATTGCGCATGGTGGCTTCCTGAAAAGACGTGATGCCGTGCGACAGAAAGTATTCGTCAGCTAAAGCGGCGCCTTCTATTAACTCATCCTCTGTGAAACGCGGCATGACATGACTGCGGACAAAATTCAGCATGCCAATCAACACACCGTTGGGTTCGCCGGTGGCTAAATCACGCTCAATGCGCGCGCCGTCCGGCTCCGGGGTTTCATTCGTAATACCCGCCAGTTCCAAGGCTTTGGAATTAAGCACGCAGGCGTGGAGGGAGCGGTGGCTGATAACGACGGGGTGGTTGGGGGCGGCTTCATCTAAATCCCAGCGGGTGGGGCAATGTTTTCCCTCCAGATAAAACTCATTATAATCGGTGCCGTTTATCCAGGCGCCGGGCGGTTTAGATGTCGCGACTTTGCGTATAGCTTCTTTAATATCGGCGATGGAGCGGACTTTAGCGGGTGAGAGGTCAAGGCTGGTTAGCTTACGAATCAGGGAAAAGAGGTGGAGGTGGGCGTCGTGAAAGCCGGGGACGAGCGTTTTACCCGCGCAGTCGATAACCTTCGTAAAGCGTCCGGTCAGCCTGTCCACTTCATCGTTGCCGCCGACGTGAAATATGGAGTCACCGGAGATAGCAACCAGTTCCGCCCGGGGCTGGGCGGGGTTCATGGTGATAACGTTGGCGTTTTTTAAGATAACATCGGTTGCCATGAAGAAAACCTGCGAAAACTCACCATAAATAAGTATACACTAACCGAAAACCGCATTGACACCTTCCCTCCAAAAACGGTATTCTGAATTATTCCCCTCTTTTCATACAGGAGGCGTATTATGAAAAAAGTTGCTGTGGTGGGAGTTGGTGAAACGAAGTTCAGCGGACCCCAGACCAAGACGGAAGTAGAACTGTTTGCCGAAGCCGCCACGGAAGCAATAGCCGAATCCAACCTCAAAGCGAAGGACATCAAGGCGTTATTCATCGGCAACGCGCTGGGCGACATCGAGGAGGGGCAGGGCATGGTGGCGTCATATGCGGCGGAGAACCTGGGGTGTCATTACGCCCCCGCCAACCGCTACGAGGGCGCCTGCGCCTCGGCCAGCATGGCGGTACGGGACGCTTTTATGTGGGTGGCTTCGGGGTATTACGATATTGTCATTGCGGGCGGGGTGGAAAGGGCGGCAACGATGGGCACCGGGCTGGCGACGCGCACCTTTGCCATGTTCAGCGACGCGCGTTACGAATACCCCTCCGGAGTAACATTCCCGGCGGTTTTCGCCATGCTAACCCACCTTTACGCCGATACCTATAAGATACCTCTGCAAAAGCTGCGCGAGCAGATGGCCAAGGTAACGATACAATCATACAAGCACGGCGCGATTAACCCTAAAGCGCAGTTCTTCGGGAAGAACGCCGACATGAGCGTGGAAAAGGTACTCGGCAGTTTTGTGGTCTGCACGCCTTTAACGCTGCACGACTGCTGCCCGTTCTCCGACGGCGCGGCGGCGGTAGTTTTAGCTTCGGAAGAAGTCGCCAAGAAACTAACGAAAAAACCAGTATATATCACCGGCATCGGGCAGGCGTCCAACGGCCCGCTCGGTAACCAGAATGATTATTTGCCCAGAATCAGAGCCAGAGAATTATCCTCGGAACAGGCGTATAAAATGGCGGGGATTAAACCCCAAGATGTTGACCTGTGCGAACTCCATGACTGCTTCAGCATCGCCAGTTTGATAGCCGCCGAGAGTTTGGGATTTTTCGACTACGGCAAGGCGGGGGAGGCGTGGGAAAAAGGCGAGGCGGACATCGGGGGGAAGGTAGCCATCAATCCCTCCGGCGGGCTTAAAGCCAAGGGGCATCCTATTGGAGCAACAGGGGCAGGTCAGGTTTACGAAGTCGCCAGGCAGCTGCGCGGCGAGGTTGAGCCGGGACGGCAAGTCCCCGACGCGAAAATCGGGCTAACCGATACCTTAGGCGGCGACGGCGGCACGCTGGTGAATATGATACTGGAAAGGGGCTGGTAAAATGGAACAGAAACTCTATTTTGCGCAATACAACGAAGCCCTGAAACAAAATAAACTGCTCGGGTTGAAGTGCCAGCAGTGTAACACCATCACCACTCCGCCGAAGATGGCTTGCCGGCAGTGCGGCAGCCCGGACATGGAAGTCGTCGAGCTGAAGACCGACGGCAAGATAAGGACATTCACCACGGTATTCGTGGGGGCGGAGGGGAGAGAAAGCGAGGTGCCCTACATCCTCGTGATAGTGGAGCTGGAAGAAGGGCCGTGGATAATGGGCAATCTGGAGGGGGTCGAACCGAAGAGCGTAACGATGGAGCTTATCGGCAAGAAGGTGAAAATGGGCAACAAAATATTTGCCGGCGATACATATTCCGCCGGTGAGAGCGCCCGGCCGATATTCACCCTGGCAGGATAGAATTATAAATGAGCGAAAAATACGACCGGCACCTAAGACTAAAAACCGTCACCAACTTCCGCGACATCGGCGGATATAAAACACAACAGGGACGCACCGTAGCCTGGCGCAAGGTTTTCCGCAGCGGCGAGTTCTCGCGCCTCAACCCGGACGATTACCGGAGGCTGACCGAAGAGCTAAAGCTGGCAACGATACTGGACTTGCGGAGCGACAGCGAAGTAAAACGCGCCGGAACGGGGCTGCCCGACGATACCAATATCAAGTACCACAATCTATCTTTCATGACCGACGACGACGACCGGACAACCAAGGTTGAAGCCCGGATTTATAAACCCTTTACCAATATGGGCGACTTTTACCTGCAAATCGTGACGAATAAAGGCTTCGGGGAGAAGATTGTCCAGGCGCTGGAAATGGTAGCCGAGCCGCAAAACCACCCGCTGGCATTCAACTGCGCCATCGGCAAGGACAGGACGGGCATACTGGCGGCGATGCTGTTAAGTTCGCTGGGAGTGGCGGAACAAGATATCGTCGAAGACTACAGCCTGTCCGATCCATACATGACCGTGCTGAAACAGGAACTGGAAAGCCGCGGCGACATTCCGGACGACGTGAAAAAAATGCCAGATTTCTTCTGGAGAGCGGTGCCGGAAACAATGACGTTTCTTTTAAGCGCCCTACGCCAGGAATACGGTTCGATAGCGGATTACCTGAAGAACATGGGCGCCGACGGGTCACTGGAGCAACGGCTGGAAAAAGTGCTGGTAGTTTAGTTATTTGAAGATTATCTGCATCATATAAACATCTAAGAACTTGCCAAACTTCTTGCCTACCTCACGCATCACGCCGATGTGCGTAAAGCCCAACGATTCCGCCAGTTTGATGCTGGCCGTGTTGCCTTCGGCGATTCTGGCGATGGCGGTGTGGAGCCCGGCCTCTTTAGCCGCCTGCAAGATAGCCACGGATAACTGCCGCCCCAGACCCTTGCCCTGGTAGTCTTCCTTGATATAAATAGAAGCCTCAGCGGTGCCTTCATAAGCGCAGCGCGTCGACCACTCACTCATGGACGCCCAGCCGACGACTTTACCGTCTTCTTCGGCAACGATAAGGGGGTATCTTTTGCCATGTGCGTTGAACCACGTGCGCTGGTCGTCAACGGTCTTGGTCTGGGTATCAAAGGTGGCGGTGGTGTGCAGCACAGCCTCGTTATAGATGTCCACGATTTCCAGCAGGTCTTTTAATTCGGCTTGGTGTATAGACGGCATATCAGGCTTCCTTTCTCAGGCGGGATAAAACCTGTCGGGCGGCGCGGCGGGGGGTAGTTTTGCCGGACTGGAGGTCGTTGACGAGTTTATCCAGCAAGTTGCCTTCAAGGTTATTAACCAGTTCTTTTAGATAACTTTCAATATTCACTGATAATTCCAGTTTGATTCGTTCCCTCCGGCGCTGTTTGAGAGCATTGATATATTTAAGGAAATGCCAGTGTTTGATGACGGCGGCGACGACTTCCTTTGCGCCCTTACCGTTAACAGATTCGGTCAAAACAACCGGTGGCAGCCATTGATTGTCTCCTATTTCTGTCGGCCTTAACGCCGCCGAGATATCGGCCTCCAGCCGTTTGGTGCCGAGTAAATCGGCTTTATTAAGAACCACAATGTCGGCCGATTCGATTATGCCGGCTTTCATCATTTGAATTTCGTCGCCGGCGCCGGGGGCCATAACGAGGATGGTGGTGTCCGCCGCTTTAACGATATCCAGCTCCACCTGCCCGGAACCGACGGTTTCCACGATGATAAAGTCCTGGCCCATAGCGTCCAGCACATGCACCGCCCCTAAAGCGGCTTTAGCCAGCCCGCCCGTCCAGCCGCGCGTAGCCAGGGAGCGGATAAAGACTCCTAGGTCGGCGGCATGGCGCTGCATACGGATTCTATCGCCCAGTAAAGCGCCGCCGGTTAAAGCGGAGGTGGGGTCAATGGCGATAACTCCGACGGATTTATTTTGCTTGCGAAAAACATCTATAAGACAGTCGGTGAGGGTGCTTTTGCCAACGCCCGGCGCGCCGGTAACGCCGATGATATACGCCCTGCCGGTGCGGGGGTAAAGCTCTTCTAGAGCGTCGAGGGCTTCCGGCGCCTCGTCCTCGATGAGGGTAATCAGGCGGGCGGCGGCGCGGGCATCTCCTTTGATAACGGCAGCGGCAAGGTTCATAGCAACCAGAATTATATCAGAGTAAGAGGAGTGATGAAAATCACATCAGCAATAATGCGAGTGTAGGCGGGCCGGCGTTTGATTGATAAGCAGTGAAAGAAAACCCGGTCAGCGCCGTCTTTCCAGTGACAGGGGTAGGCTTTTGATGTAAAATAATACTGCACACCCCACCTGCCTCACCCGGAAGACCGCATGGACGATTCTGACGAAACCAAAGGAGACGACGGTATCAAAAGACCCCGGTATTCCGGAGGTGTACTATCGTTCAGCCTAGCTAAAACCTTCGTCTCTTTTAAAAACCCCATCTACCGCCTTTATTACTTTTCCATGGTGGGCCACTGGTCATCGCTCAACATGATGAACCTGGCCCGCAGCCTGCTGGTTTACCGCATCACCGGGTCGGGCGCCATCCTGGGCATACTGGCATTAGCCAACGCCATCCCAATGATTCTGCTAACGCTGCCCGGCGGCGTGGCGGCGGACAGATTCCAGAAGAAGAACATCATCCAGGTTTGCCAGATTCTTTCCATCCTCATCTCGCTGGCGATAACGATTGTCTTATTGACGGGCTATTTGGGGCCGGAGCACCCGGATTCGTGGTGGGTGCTGGTGGTCAGCGGGGCTTTACAGGGGGCGGTGATGGGCTTTATGCTGCCGGCGCGTTCGTCCATAATCTCGGAAATCGTAGAGCCAGACAACCTGATGAACGCCATATCGCTGAACAACCTGGGGATGAACGTCTTCCGCGTAATCTCACCGGCGCTGGCGGGCTTTATCATCGACGCCTTCGACTTCTGGGTAGCCTACGCCATTATGACCGTAATGATTATCATGTCCTGGGTATTTGTGATATTCGTGCCGCCCACCAGCAAGCCAACTAAAGTAGGCGGCAACTCGCTGGCCGATATACTGGAAGGCTGGCGCTATATCCGCAGTGAAAAGACGATTTTCATGGTGCTGATTTTTACCGTGCTGGTCATCATCCTCGGCTCGCCTTACGGGCAGCTGCTGCCGATGTTCACCGAGGACATCCTGAAAGTAAGCGCCACGGACATGGGGATACTGGTGGCGGTTTCCGGCGTCGGGGCAATCGTCGGCTCGCTGATTTTGGCGTCCTTAATGAACCGCAAACGCGGCTTGATATTGCTATTCTCCGGGCTGCTGCTGGGCGTGGCGTTGATTGTATTTTCGTTTTCCAGCTGGTGGTTCCTATCGCTGGGGGTTATCGTCTTTGTTGGCCTGGCCAGCACGATACAGATGGCGCTGGGGAATTCGCTGGTGCAGTATTACACCGACGCCATGCACCGCGGGCGGGTGATGAGCTTTTTAATGCTGGGATTCGGGCTGGGGTCGCTGGGGTCGTTCTTTGCCGGTTTAATGGCGGAAGGAATCGGGGCTCCATGGTCGGTAGGCGGACTGGCGATATTGCTGGTCGTCGTTACAGTTTTCATCATGGCAACGTCGAAACGGTTGCGTGTTCTGGATTAGGATATTTCCCGCCGATGCCTTATGATTATTGGTTAGGAGCATTTATTTGTACGAGAAAATAACGCTGGACAACGGGCTGCGATTGATAATAGCCCCGATGCCCGCCACACGGTCGGTAGCGATAAACTTTTTCATCGGGACCGGCTCCCGTTACGAAGACGACGGCGAGGCGGGTGTTTCGCATTTCATCGAGCACATGTGCTTTAAAGGCACGGCTAAACACCCTACCCCGATTGAAATATCGTCGGTCATAGAAGGGGTGGGGGGCATCCTCAATGCGGGGACGGATAAAGAGCTGACCGTCTATTACTGCAAAGTGGCGCAGCCGCACTTTAAACAGGCGCTGGACGTGATGGCGGATATCCTGTTTAATTCCAAGTTCGAGCCAGGGGAAATGGAAAAGGAACGGCAGGTCATCATCGAGGAAATCAACATGTCGCTGGACCTGCCGCAGGCGCGGGTCTCCATGCTGCTCGACGATATAATGTGGCCGGGGCATCCGCTGGGTAGGGACATCGCCGGCAGCCGGGAATCAGTCAACGGCATCACCAGAGAGTTGATGCTCGATTACATGGCGGAGCAGTACGAGCCGGAAAACGTCGTGCTGGCAATAGCCGGGGCGATAGATAAAGACGAAACCATTAAAGCCGTCGGAGAGGCGGTGGCGGGGTGGACGAAAAAGCGGCAACCACTCAAGTATCAACCCTACACCGAAAAGCCAATCGGGCGGCGGGTGGCGGTAGAAAAGCGCCCCAGCGAGCAAACACAGATGTGCCTGGCGCTGCCGGGAGTGTCTCTGGTTCATCCCGACCGCTTTAAGCTCGACCTGCTGAATATCATCCTCGGGGAGGGGATGAGCAGCCGTTTATTCACCGAAATCCGCGATAAGCTGGGGCTGGCTTACAGCATCCAGAGCTACGCGGAGCACTTTTTAGACGCCGGGGCAATGGTGGTATCCGCCGGAGTAGAAAACAAAAATGTAGATGTGTCCATCAAAGCCATCACGGCGGAGCTTAACCGGCTCAAAGAGGGGATACCGGAGGCGGAAGTGAACCGGGCTAAAGAGCTTTTCAAGGGGCGGATTTACCTGCGCATGGAGGACAGCCGCAGCGTTGCCAGCTGGACGGGGACTCAAGAAATATTGATGAACAAGGTCCAGACCATGGACGAGGTCATCGCGAAAGTGAACGCCGTCAGCGTTGAAGACCTGTATAAGATTGCGAAGGAATATGCGGTGGGGGAAAAGCTTCATTTAGCGGCGGTGGGGCAGATTGACCCGGATAAAGACTGGGAAGGGCTGCTGAAGATTTAGGATTGGTAAAAACCCTCTCAATCTCCCTTTACGAAAGGGAGAGGGTGTTACGCGACCCCTTTTCCCACCCAATTTAAGTATTGAAGACTAATAATATGGACACCTTTCTTTAATACACTCGCGGTTGCGCTGCGTATATTGGCACTTTATTTTATGATTGATTTTCAGGTCAATGCCCATTTTCTTCTTTAAGAACTCGACGGCGGCTTCTATAGCCCGGCGGCTGGACCTTTTGCAGCAGCGCGGCTCTCCGTCAATCAATTTACCTAAAGCGTAAGCCGTAGCCTCGTTGGCCAGACCGCGCTCTTTGCCAGTCAGCGGCGTCGCCCCGGTTAAAACGCTGACCGCAGTGCCCACCCCGATGGCCGCGCCGCAGACGCCGTTAGAGCCACACCAGCCGCCCGGTACTTTAGCGCCGCGTTCGATGGCTTTTTCGATAGCGCCTTCCGGCACGGGGTAACCGGTATTTTTTACGGCAGCAACGATAATCGCGGGAACCATGGCGTGATGCTCCGGCCCGTGCATCGGCACCGAGGGGTGAGAGGCGACTTTTTCCAAAATTTCTATCGGGTCGGCGCTATTAGTCGAACTAAGCACATCCCTCAACACATCTAAAGCGCCGCGGCTGTGGCAGGCGTCACAGACGTAATGCCCTTCCGGGCAATAAATAAGGGCGGGGAATTCCTTGCCGCAAAAGTTGCAGGTCTTTAGAGCCTCTTTAGTTCCATAGACCAGAGGCTTACCGCAGACACCGCAATTTTCCTGTGATTGCATGTTCATATTTAACCTTTATTTTTATTAGTCTCCGGCTATTTTACAGTGACACAGGGGTGTTGGGATATAACTTTTTCGTTTAGGTCCAAGCCTAATCCGGGGAGGTCCGGCACAGCATACCGCCCTTTCACCGGCTGGTAGTCGGGTACGCATAATTCACGGTTGCCGGGTTTTATGGCATTGGTATGGTGCTCGTGAATCTGGAAGTTGGGTATCACGGCTTCCAGTTGGAGGGAAGCGGCGGTGGAAATGGGGCTGCCGCAAACATGCAACTGCACCGTAATGTCATATACATGGGCGTAATCGCAAACCTTTTTACCCTCTGTCAATCCCCCCACCAGGCATAGGTCCGGCTGTATCATATTGAGCGACTGGTCTTCGAAGTACTGGCGGTAGCCCCAGCGGGTGTAAAGGCGCTCGCCGGCGGCCATGGGGATTTTTACATTGCGCGCCAGTTTATCCTGCAGAGCCGGATTCAGGTAATGCACACCTTCTTCAAAAAACATGCAGTGGAATTCTTCCAGCGCCTGACCTATTTGAATAGCACTGGTTACGTTAGGCGCAGAGTGCAGTTCAATGAGAATATCAACATCATCACCTACGGCTTCCCTGATAGCTTTGATTCGTTCGTATACCATTTTAACGGTGCTGGTTTTCAGTATTTTGTTAAGGTCGGGAGTCCTGGATCCATTTTCATCAAAAAAGATGGGGTCAACTTTAACGGCGTCATATCCCTCGGCGACGGTGATACGGGCGGCTTCGGCATATTCCACCGGCTTAAATAAACGGAGAAATCCTTTCCTGTCCCAGCCGAACTGTATCTGACTGGCGTAAGCCCGCAGGTTATCATTGGTTTTACCACCCAGTAATTGGTATACCGGCTGCTTTAAGGCTTTTCCCTTGATATCCCAGCAGGCGATGTCTATTGCACTCATCGCCCCAAAAACCACGGGGCCACCACCCTGCGCCCAGAACGTGCTGCGGAACATTACGTCCCAAAGTTTTTCGGTCTGCATGGGGTCCGCACCGATGAGGAAGGTTTCTGCCAGGTTTTTAACATAACCCGCCCCTGCCGTATGGCCCGTGCCGTAAGCCAGTCCCACCTCACCCAAACCGCTGATGCCGTCATCGGTATTTATTCTCACCATCACCGGGTGGTCCACCGGCAATGAGGCAGTATCCACATCCCATATTTCTACACTGTTGATTTTCATGTTCTTTACTGCTCCTTTAATTCCAAATAACGTATTATGGGATGATTTCACTATATAAATCAAATCGTAGCGCCCTAAAACAAATAGCCCCGATTTTCACCGGGGCTATTTTGACTAACGTATTGATGGACTTAAGAGACTACATTCCGTAGTCCATGCCGCCCATACCACCCATGCCCGGGGCACCGCCGGCCGCAGCTTCCTTCTTCTCCGGGATATCTGCTACCAATGCTTCGGTGACCAGCACCATAGCGGCGATGCTGGCAGCATTCTCGAGCCCGGTGCGGACGACCTTGGTGGGGTCGATAATGCCTTTGGCGACCATGTCAACGAACTGGTCGTTCTCGGCATCATAACCGACGCCCTTCTTGGATTTCTTTACAGCTTCAATGATAACCGCGCCGTCTTTGCCGGCATTGGTGGCAATCCAGCGCAGGGGTTCGGTGACCGCTTTGCGGACAACTTCGACACCGGTTTTTTCATCTTCGGCGACTTCAAGTTTATCCAAAGCGACCAAAGCGTTGAGCAGGCCGACGCCGCCGCCGGGAAGGATGCCTTCCTCGACAGCCGCGCGGGTGGCCGACAGAGCGTCTTCCACGCGGTGTTTCTTTTCTTTAAGCTCGACCTCGGTGGAAGCGCCGACTTTGATAACCGCAACACCGCCGACCAGTTTGGCCTGGCGTTCCTGCAGTTTCTCGCGGTCGAAGTCCGAGGTGGTTTCTTCAATCTGGGCTTTAATCTGTTTGATGCGAGCCTTGATTTCAGCCTCGGAGCCTTTGCCCTCAACGAGGGTGGTGTTGTCTTTATCAGAGGTCACGCGGCGGGCGCGGCCCAGGTCTTCCACGGTAACAGAATCCAGTTTGCGGCCGACCTCTTCCGAGATGACCTTGCCGCCGGTGAGGATAGCCATGTCTTCGAGCATCGCCTTGCGGCGGTCTCCAAAGCCGGGGGCTTTAACGCCCAGCACGTTGATGGTGCCGCGCAGCTTGTTGACGACCAGAGTCGCCAGAGCCTCGCCGTCGATATCCTCGGCGACGATTAAGAGGTTCTTGGAAACCTGGAGGATTTTCTCTAAAGCGGGGAGGATATCCGCCACGGCGGAGATTTTCTTATCGGTAATCAGGATGTAGGGGTCTTCAAGGACGGCTTCCATGCGCTCGGCGTTGGTGACGAAGTAGGCGCTGACGTAGCCGCGGTCGAACTGCATGCCTTCGACATACTCGACTTCGTACTTGGTGCCCTTGGACTCTTCGACAGTGATGACGCCGTCTTTACCGACCTTTTCCATAACCTCGGCCAGCATCTCGCCGATTTCTTTATCCTTGGCGGTGATGGTGCCCACCTGGGCAATCTGTTCTCTATCTTTGATTTCCACCGTTGACTTCTTGAGCTGTTCGACGACAGCCGCGGTGGCTTTCTGGATGCCCCTCTTAAGCGCCTGGGACTCGGCGCCGGCGGCGATGTTCTTGAAACCGCCGGAGATAATCGCATGAGCTAAAATAGTGGAGGTGGTGGTGCCATCGCCGCAAGCGTCATTGGTCTTGCTGGCGGCTTCCTTGACCAGCTGTACGCCCATATTCTCAAAGGGATCGGGCAGCTCGATGTCTTTGGCGATGGTGACGCCGTCGTCAATCACCGAGGGGGCGCCCCATTTTTTGTCTAAAGCGACGCAGTGGCCACGAGGACCTAAAGTAACTTTTACCGCATCCGCCAGAGCGTCAATGCCCTTTTTGAGGGCGTGTCTTACATCTTCACCGAATATGATTTGTTTTGCCATTGTCTGACTCCTTGTTGTCTTGCCTTGTTATTTTACTTCTTCGCCAGAATATCGCTCTCGCGGAGAATCATCATTTCTACATCATCGACCTTTATTTCCGTGCCCCCATATTTGGCGTAGATAACCTTATCGCCAACCTTGAGTTCCATGGGGATTCGCTTGCCGCTTTCATCCACCCTACCGGGCCCGACAGCGATGACCTCGCCCTCCTGGGGTTTTTCTTTAGCCGTATCCGGCAGATATATGCCTGATTTAGTTTTTTCTTCTTTTTCCATGGGTTTAACCAGGACGCGGTCTGCCAGGGGCTGTAATTTGGCTGCCATAAGTAGCCTCCTTTCTTAATTTACACTGATTATGTTTTTACGCTATTTAGCACTCTCTGGGGGAGAGTGCTAACATTACAATGATAACGCAGAATAGAATTCATGGCAACTCATTATAACAAAATTTACAGGCGAAGGGAAAGAAATATCGCCGTTTTTCTCTCGATATCTTCAATTTTCGGCTATATCCAAGTGCGATTAATCGTATTTTTCACTCTTTTACGAGGGGTGGTGCGAGTTATCTATTGACCGCTTACACGGCATCGTGTAGAATCAAGGCGTGAGTAAGAAACCGTCAGACAAAAAGAACCGCTGGGACGCCGGTAGCATCCAGGCCCTGCGCCGGCACCTGGGCTTAACACAGACCGAAATGTCGGATAAGCTGGGCACGCGGCAGCAGACCATCAGCGAGTGGGAAACGGGCATCTACGAGCCGCGCGGCGCTTCGGCTAAACTGCTGTCCATCGTCGCGGAAGAAGCCAGGTTCAAGTACGACGCCTCCCCGCCGAAAAAGAAGGCTTGACAAAATACACGATAACGTGTAATCTCAATATACAACCGATACCCTCTCAGTTTGTACTTTCTATCCTATTTTTATAATCAAGGAATAGTTATGCCTGTAAACATCACGGAAAAGGCGGTGGTGGGGATGTGGCAGGACTATCTGCAAAGCCGAATGGACCTGAAAACCGTGGACAACCTACCGGTCAGTGTAATTTATCCGGGGCGGCGCAACGACGACCGGGGGGCGGACTTTAAAGACGCCATCATCAACACCGGGCGGGGGCCAGCCCGGGGCGACATCGAGGTGCACGTGAAAACCAGCGACTGGCGAACGCACCGGCATCACCTTGACCCGCACTACAACCGGGTGATACTGCACGTGGTTTATCAGCACGATACGAATAAAGCGATAGCCCTGGAAAACGGCGGGGTGATACCGACTTTGGCTTTGGGTGATAATACGTTAGAGAAGAATTTTCGTCACGAGGCATCCCTGCCCTGCCACAACATCGGTAACAGCCATAAAGTCCAAGCGGTAGCCGACCGGTTGGATGCAGCGGGTGAGGCAAGGTTTATTACGCAGGCAGAGAACTATAAGAAAAGTATCGAGGAGTTGGGGGCAGGACAAACGCTTTACCGGGAGATAATGACGGCATTAGGATACTCTAAAAATAAACAAGCTATGGCCAGACTGAGTGACCTGATGCCGCTGGTAAAACTGGAGGGTTTGGCGTCTGGATTAAAAACGGATGATGAATACCTTGCCCGGTGCCAGGCGCATCTGCTGGGGGCGGCGGGGCTGCTGCCCTCACAGCGTCCGGGGCGCTGCCTTATTAGTGATGATAGCAAAGGCTGGAAGGAAAAATTGGAGGACATTTGGGGGGTGGGGAATCAAGGGGAGGGGATGTCGATGAGCGACTGGCACTTCTTTAAGGTCAGGCCGGGTAATTCTCCGGTGAGACGCATTACGGCAATGAGTTATTTACTGCTGCGTTATAGACGGGGAGGATTACTGGAGGGGCTGAAGGAAAAGTTCAAAGAAATGGCGGGCGGCGGTGAGGCTAAAGCGCTGGAGGAGGGGTTAATGATTCCGGCGGAGGGCTTTTGGAAGAACTATCTGGATTTCGGGCTGCCGGCCCGGGGAATTGCCCCCGCTTTGCTGGGAAAAGGACGGGCGGCAGATATCATCGTTAACGCGGCGCTGCCGTTTTTCTATGCCAGCGAATCAGAGACAGTTTTAGAGATTTACCGGAGCTACCACGCTTTAGAGGAGAATACATTAGTGAAGCATATGCGGGGGCAGCTGGGAATAACCAGGAGCCTGGTCAGCACCGCGCGGCGGCAGCAGGGATTGATACATATATATAAGACGTATTGTCTTGACGGTAATTGTGAGGGGTGTCCGCTGGCTGATGTCTAGAATTAATCCAGGTGGTTGACCAAATCTTTAAGGTCGGCGATTTTAACGCAGTCCAATTTTTCCTTGTGGTAGTTATCACGGTCAATGAGGATGCCCCGCATGCCGGCGCCCTTGGCGCCGATGATGTCCACCTGGTACTGGTCGCCCACATAGACGGCATCGGCGGCATTAACACCGGCTTTGTCTAAAGCGTAGCGGAAAATCTCGGGGCGGGGCTTGCTATAGCCGGCGTCCTGCGAGGTGACGATGATGTCCAGTTTGGGGGAAAGGCCAAGCTTATCTAAAGTGGCGGTCATGTCCTGCTCGATGTTGGATAGTAAACCAACCGTCAGGCCGCGTTTTTTCAAAGCGTCGAGCGCCGGCAAGACATCGTTAAAGAGGACGAGGTCCATCTTGACCTGCTGCATTATCCCCAAAAGCCGCATCACGATTTTCTCGTCGGCGGCGATGTCCGCTTCTTTAAGGACGACGCGCTGGTACCCGGAGTAAAGCGCCATCACCTCTTCTTTGGAGCGCTGGCTCAAGGGCTTTTTGGCTATGTGACTATAGATAAATTCGTTAGCCTTGAGAATGGGGAGGCGTAAAGCGGCGGCGTTAGTCTCAATGCCGAGGCTTTTAAGCGCATCCGCCTCCAGCTCCTCCTGCGAAGGCCGGTAGTGTATCAGCGTGTGATAGAGGTCGAAAAAGACAGCTTTTATCATAACAGTATTTTTATATTCCACTACCATTGTAAACAATCGCCGCACCGGGTGTAAAGAAAGCTAATCAGCAGCCAGTCTCCAACCGTCAAATTCATTGACTTGGTGGGTAGCCACTGCTAACATTAAGGTGTGAGGTGGCAACAGTGAACAACAATGATGTTCCGAGGTTAGCAGTATTTTCGCAGACCGCCGAAATCGGCTCCAATAATCACCTGATTATCGGGGGGTGCGACGCGGTGGAGCTGGCGAAAAAATACGGCACGCCGCTATGGGTTTACGACGAAACCGACCTGCGCAGCCGCTGCCGCGAGTACAAGGAAGAATTCGGTAAATTGTACCCCAATACGACCATCGCCTACTCTCCTA
>JAQTMM010000026.1 GCA_028714335.1 Dehalococcoidales bacterium | reverse complement strand
CAGTGCAATGTCACCAATTAAGGTAATAGTCCATGGAGCCGCCGGCAGGGTGGGGCAGGAAGTAGTCAAAGCCGTTTGCCAGGAAGCCGATATGGTTCTGGTGGGCGCGGTTGACGTCAAATGCAGCGGCGAATCTTTACCCCTCCCCGATAATAAAGGCAGCGTCCCCTTTTCCCCCGACCTTACAAAGATAATTGATTCCTGTGAGCCTGACGTGATGGTGGACTTCACCATTGCTAAAGCCTCGATGCCCGCCTTACGCATTGCCACTCAAAAGGGCGTGAACATTGTTACCGGCACCACCGGTTTTTCCGCGGCGGAGTTGGAAGAGATGAAAAAGCTCGCCGGGTCTAACGAAGTCGGCATCGTTGCCGCTCCTAATTTCGCCCTCGGCGCAGTGCTGATGATTCATTTAGCCAAAATCGTGAGTAAATATATCGACCACGCGGAAATCGTGGAACTGCATCATGATAAAAAGCTGGACGCGCCTTCCGGCACGTCTTTATTAACCGCCAAGGCGATGGCGGAAGCCCGCGGCAAGCCGTTTTTACCCCCCGCCGCCGGCGAACCTACGCCCAGCCGCGGCCAATCCATCGACGGCGTCAACATCCACAGTATCCGCATGCCCGGCTATATGGCGCACCAGGAGGTCATCTTTGGAACGTCCGGCCAGACCTTAAGCATCCGCCACGACACGATTAACCGTGAATGTTATATGCCCGGAGTTTTACTCGCCGTCAGAGCCGTAGTAAAACAAAAAGGCTTTACCTATGGACTTGATAAACTCCTCGGTTTATAATTAACAACATCGTTACTGTTTCTAGGAGGCAATCACCATGAAGAAGCTGGGTCGCTGTTTAACCGCTATGGTTACCCCCTTTAATGAAAACGGCGAGGTTGATTACGAGCAGACGAAAAAACTGGCTAAAGCCCTGCTGGCTTGCGGTAACGATGGCCTGGTGCTCGCGGCTACCACCGGTGAAGCCCCCACGCTTTCCTGGGACGAGGAAATGCGTATCTTCCAGGAGGTCAAGTCGGCGGTCGGTGATACGCCCACGCTTATTGCTTATACCGGCAGCAACAGCACCAAAGAGGCGGTAGAGAATACGGAAAAAGCCGAGAAGATAGGCGTGGATGCCTGCCTATCCGTCGTTCCTTATTATAACAAGCCCAACCAGGAGGGCATTTACCAGCACTTTAAAGCGGTGGCGGAGTGTACCTCTTTACCGGTTATCATGTACAACATTCCCGGCAGAGTCGTCGTTAACATGACGCCGGACACAATAGTGCGGTTAAGCCAGATTAAGAACATCGTCGGCGTTAAGGAAGCCAACGGCGATATGGGGCATGTGGCGCTGGTCATCAGCAACGCTGTTGAGGGCTTTAATGTCTGGAGCGGCAATGATAACGACACCTTCCCCATCATGGCGATGGGCGGCTACGGCGTCATTGGTGTTACCACGCACCTTGCCGGCATCCAGTACAAGAAAATGATTGAACTTATTATTGCCGACAAGATTCATGAAGCGGCGACGATTCACCGCAAGCTAGTACCGCTGGTCAACGCCATGTTCTCCATGCCCAGCCCCGGCCCGGTGAAGTTCGCCTTGAATTATCTGGGTTTTAAGGTAGGCGACCCCCGCCTGCCCCTGGTTCCCCCCACGGAAAAAGAAGCCGAAAAAATTATCGCGGAAATAAAACGCCAAACCATCGACCTTAAGGGTTAATTATACGAAGTATTGTATAAAGTAAGAGGGGCTTCAAGCCCCTCTTTTTTATTCTATCGTAGATTCTTTGCCGTAGAAGCGTTCCTTCCAGGATACCCCCGCGCCCACTATCCACCGCCCCAGGGCGTAAAGAGCGTCTAACAGGTAAAACAGCAGCCCGACGGGGTGGAACCACATTGATATCGGTGGTTCATGGAAGCGGCTGTCCACCAGCCAACGCATTAATAATGCTATCAATATCTGTAATACTACTATCCCGCGCCACAGGAGTGGTTCCGTGCCGATGATAACCCCGTTCAAAAGCCAGAAAAACGGCGCTATATAGACATAATAAGCGAGGCATATTGCGGCTATTAGTCCGACAGGTGTAATTGCCGCCAACGAATAAATCGACCTCGCCAAACCCCGCCAGGTCGATCCCATATCATCGTACATGTTAGTGGCTGTCACCGGCGAAAGGTCGATAGCGATATGCCGTCCTCCGTGCTTGGTCACCTCGATGCCCATCAATACGTCTTCGACTATCTTGTCTTTAACCGCTTCGTGCCCGCCAATGCGCCAGTATTCATCCTTGGCGAAGAAAAAGAATTGCCCGATGGCCATTGATGGCTTCGGTTTCTTGGTCTGGTGCAGCAGCCAGAGCGGTATCCAGGTCAGCAAAATGAAGTAGAATACCGGGATTATCACTTTTTGTGAAAACGACGTTGCCAATTGCCTCGGGAAGCCCGAAAGCAGCGAAGCCTTTTCTTCTATAGCTACGGCTAAGGTACTGCGCAGCATATGGGGTTCATGTATCGTGTCCGCGTCAACGAATAACAGCCAGTCGCCGCTGGCTTTCTGCGCCAGCTGATAGCAGGCAAAGGGTTTTCCCGCCCAATCATCCGGTAGCATCTTACCGGAATAAAGCCGAATTCTTTTATCATTTACCGCCAGTTCTTTGACGATGGAGGCGGTATCGTCGGTGGAATTATCATCCAGCACCAGTATCTCAAAGTTAGGGTAGTCCTGTGCCTGCAACGATTCGACGCAGTTGCGAATGTTCTTTTCCTCATCCCTGGCCGGTATAAGTATGGATATCATCGGCGCCGACGCCGGAACTTTGGCGTCTTTGCTGGGCGTCCGCATCGACCTTAAATTAAGGATAAGGTTGACCATGAAGACCAACAGCAGGCATGCAATAATGATTTGATATATCATATTCGTCCGTTACCTTGCCTGTGACCGCCTCATAAACCTGCCCCCGAAACGCGGTACCGAGTGTAAATCCTCGAAGTGCTTGATTCCCAGTACTATCAGGAAGCATACCAGTAATAGCGGTTCCCAGGAATAGCCTTTGGTTATAATAAAATAGATTAAGGTAGCTAATACGGCAATCATCACGCCCCAGGAATCGTTCTGGATAAGGATGGCGCCCAGTATCATGGCAATGGCCAGCACCATGAACACTTCATATTGAGGCATCAGTCCCAGTGTTGTCCCAAAGGTTACGGCAATCGCTTTACCGCCCTTCCAGCCCAGGAATGGCGAGTAGGCATGCCCCAGCACAGCGAATACGGCGATTATCACCGGAGAAAGGACGGGTAAATCCAGCACATAGTGGGATATAAAGACAAACGGTATGCCTTTAATGATATCAAGGATAACCGCCACCATCCCAATCTTCTTGCTACCGGCGCGGAACACATTGGCAGCACCGGGATTCCCGTCACCGTACGTAGTGATGTCCTTTTTCAGGAGCCACCGTCCGATGATGACCGAGAAGGGGATAGAGCCCAGAATAAAGGCGGCGATTGCCAGCGATGCGGTATAAACTGCTTCCATTTTTACCGTCTCCGTGGGAAACTATACCTAGACTGTCTTGGTATAAGTCTTCTGGTATAAGATACCTTAAATTTACCTCCGCGTCAAGTCTATTCGGGTTCTTTTTTCCTCCGGAGCGTGACCAGGCGGATGATAAGGAGGGTAATTGTAGCCAGCAAGCCGTAGATGATGGCCATTGGGGTAAAGTGCAGGCAAATGTATGTAACAAAGCCATGAAAAACGTTCGGCCACCAGCCCTCAATGATGTTCGGGGTGCCGATTAGCAGCTCGTGCAAGCCAGATACCAGTATAGACCCCAGGAACGCCCCGGCTATAAGGGCGATGAACTGCCATTCCTTGCGCCAGCGGCGCGTTACCTCCGTGAGTAATATAATGATCCCCAGCCAGCCCACCAGCACCCCGCGGTCGCTATCGTAGCCGATGCTGAATGAGATTGCTAATAAAATAAGATATAGGGCCAGCAATGCAAGGGTCAGCAGGGGTATTCGTTTCCAGGCTTTGAATGATATTTTCATGTATTTTAAAGGTTTTTACTAAAAACCTGCTCTTATCTATCCTAATACCTGCGGGGCTTTTTGGCAAGACCCGCCGTGTTCATCCTGTGTTAGATTGGCTGCCGGCGCAAAATGGGGTATAATTGATTTTGAGTTGAAAGAATTCATAAAAAAACCCATTTTCCGGGAAATATTGATAACTGTAATACTGGGGCTGGCCATATTCTTCGCCGCCCGGGCGGCCATCCAGACCTACGAAGTCTTCCAGACCAGTATGGAGCCGAATTTTTACCAGGGCGAACGCGTCGTCGTCCTCAAATCCGCCTACTGGTTCGGCGACCCCCAGCGTGGCGACGTCATTATCTGCAACGCCCCGGATAACAGCGGCGAAGAATGGATTAAGCGCATTATCGGCCTCCCCGGCGACAAAGTCCGTATTGAAGAAGGCGTGGTTTACGTTAACGGCTTGGCGCTGGACGAGCCTTACGTACAGCGGACATTTAATTATTCCATGTCGGAAACAACTGTTCCGAACGGTTTTTATTTCTTCCTCGGCGACAACCGCAACGTCAGCAACGATTCGCATCGCGGCTGGTGGCTGCCGCGCCAATACGTCATCGGTAAAGCCTGGCTGGTTACCTGGCCGCCGTCCTCCTGGGGTTCAGTGCCGGTATATTCCCTGGAAGAACAACTTATATTAACGGCACCTGCCGGATAAAATATCAGGTTGGGGAGTGAGGATAAATGACAGACGACGTCATTAAGATGTTCGAGGAATCGGGCGCTTTACTTAAAGGGCACTTCCTGCTGCATTCCGGCCTGCACTCGCCGGTTTACTGGGAAAAATCGCTGGTAATCCAGTGCCCCGAATACACCGAAAAACTCTGCCGTATGATTGCCGACCATTTCCGCCAAAGCGGCGCGCAGGTCGTTGCCGGTCCTACCACCCCCGGCATCATTCTGGCTTACGAAACCGCCCGCCAGCTGGGCGTCCGCAGCATCTTTGCCGAGAAGGATGAAAGCGGCACCGGCCGGATATTCCGCCGCGGCTTCAAAATCGCCCCCGGCGAAAAGGTGCTGATTGTTGACGACGTGCTAACCCTCGGCGGCTCGGTCAGCGACGTTCTGGCGGCTGTCAAAAAACTGGGCGGCGAAGTCGTCGGCGTCGGCGTCCTCGTCCTACGCTCCGCTAAAGAGCCCGACTTCGGCGTGCCGCTTTATGCCTGCCACCGCACCGAGGTTATCGCCTACCCGCCCGACGAGTGCCCCTTATGCCAGCAGGGCATCCCGCTGGTCAAACCCGGCAGCAGTCAGCCCAAGGCCTAATATCCCCACCGCCTCTTTTCATCGGGATTGATATAATATTACCTCGGGAGGTCCGCCATGAGTACCGCCGGTATTATCGCCATCGTTGTCGTCGTTGCCGTTCTGGTGATTATCTTCAGCATCTTCATCATCCGCGCCGTTTATGAAAAGCGGCTCCGCGATGAATTGGGCGAGGCACGCAAGGACGCTATATCGAGGAGCAGGGCTTCCCTCGGTGGCAAGTTCACCGAGCAACTGGTGCCGTTCTTCCCCGATTTTAAGTACGACCCCACCGAGGTGCGCTTTATCGGCAGTCCTATAGATATGGTGGTCTTTCCCGGACTGGCACAGGGCAATCCGAGAGAGGTTGTTATTTTGGAAATAAAGACTGGCAACTCGCAGTTAACGTCGGTCCAGCGTAAAATACGACAGCTCATCGAAGACGGCATGGTGCGTTGGGACGAAGTGCACCGTTGGGAAGAAGGGGAGGAGTAGCCTTACCCTGTCCGCCCGAATCCCCGCTCCAGTTGCGCGCCGCTTAGCTTGATGATGGTGGGGCGTCCGTGCGGACAGGTATGTGGGTTAGCCGTCTGTTCCAATTGCCGTACCAGCGCCCGCATCTCCTCGTCGCTTAAGCTCTGCCCCGCCTTTATTGCCCCGTGACAGGCTATCGACGCCACAATGCGCTCCTCCCACTGACTCCGCTCCTCGCCCGAAAGCTCGTCGAGCAGTTCCTTAAGCATCCCCGCCCAGTTATCCCCCGCGACCAGCGCCGGCACGGTGCGGACTAAATAGGTTCTTTCACCAAACGCTTCGACGGCAAAACCGAAGTCGGATAGTCTTTCCAGGCACGACCTCATTATCGCGTCCTGCCGCGGGGTGACTTCCAATGTCGCCGGCTCCAGCAGCCCCTGCACTTCTGGTTTCTTTACCTGTCGCTGCTTTAAAACTGTATCGTAGCGTATCCGCTCGTGGGCGGCATGCTGGTCGATGACGTACAATCCGTCGGGCCCCTCGGCGACGATGTAGCTGTTCATGACCTGCCCGACTACCCGTAAAACCGGCAAAGAGGCCGTTAATGGCGGCTGCGACTCCATCAGGGGCGGCGCCGGGGCTGGAGTGTTAGATTCTTTCCACAACTGGTCGATGCGGTAGTTTGGCATGGCTTTATACGGCGCGGCGGTATCGTCAATTCTCGGCACCGGCATCTGCTGCGTCAGCGCCTGCCGCACCGCTTTCTGCACCGCCCGGAAGACCTCGCCTTCCTGGCGGAACTTGACCTCGCTCTTGGCGGGGTGAATATTAACGTCCACCGCGTCGGGCGGCAGGGTAATGTCGATAACCGCCACCGGGTGCCGTCCGGTCATGAGGAGTCCGCTGTAGGCTTCTTCGACGGCGTAGGCAAGGGTGCGGCTATTCACCCAGCGGCGGTTGACGAAGAAGCTTAAATAGCCCCGCCCCGTTTTGGCGAGTTCCGGCGCTCCGACCATGCCCGTAACGCGTACATCCAGTGCGCCCTGGTCGGCCGTCCAGCTTTGTTGGGTGCCGTCCACCGGCATCATTTTGCTGCCGGTCGCCACGCCGTAAACGTCGATAATCGCGTCGAGCAGGTTGCCCTTGCCCGACGTTTTTAAATTTTCCTTACCGTCGATGGTTAAAGAAAATGCGACCTCCGGATAGGCTAAAGCGTACTGGCTGACGACGTTGCTTACGTGGCCGCTCTCGGTGTTCAGCGACTTCAAGAACTTGAGTCGCGCCGGCACGCGCTTAAAAAGATTGCGCACCGACATCGTCGTTCCCTGCGTACGGGCCTGTCCAGCCTTTTTTGTCACCTTCCCACCCTCCAAAAGCAGGTAGGTCCCCGACGCTTCGCCTTCGGCGGCGGTGACGACTTCTACGTCGGCGACGGCGGCAATACTGGGCAGCGCCTCGCCCCTGAAGCCCAGGCTCCCGATGCTCTGGAGGTCGCCTGACGTTTTAATCTTGCTGGTGGCGTGGCGCTCGAATGCCAGCTCGACTTCTCCCGCGGGAATGCCGACGCCACTGTCGGTGATTTTAATCAGTGAAATGCCCCCGCCCCTTATCTCCACCCCGATTTGACGCGACCCCGCGTCGAGGGCGTTTTCCACCAGCTCCTTAACCACCGACGCCGGCCGTTCCACGACCTCGCCGGCGGCAATCTGGTTGATGGTTTCGTTATCGAGGATTTTAATGGTCATAGTGTTACCTAGAGTTTACACGCTACCGTGTATTTTGTCAAGGGGTGGTTTTATTTCTTCTCAATCTTGGCAAAGCTCAAGAGGAATCGCTTTATCCCCGCCCCGTCGAAAGCCACCGCCACCTCGGCGTCGTTCTTGGTCCTGCGGTAGCTGACAACTACCCCCTCGCCGAGCTGCTCGTGCACAACATGGTCGCCGGCCTTAAATTCCGGCAATTCTTTGGACTGCTTGGGTTCGTTCATCGATACTTTATACGTCGTTGCCCACTCGTCCTCTTTGCCGATTACCCCGCCCCGCGTGATAAGATTCGACGGTATATCCTCCAAAAAGCGCGACGGCTTGTTGACGTTGCTGCTGCCCATCAGGTGGCGTCGGAACGCCCTGACTAAATAGACCTTCTGCTTGGCGCGGGTGATGCCCACGTAGCAGAGGCGTCGTTCTTCCTCCAGCTGGGCAGGGTCGTCAATGCTTTTGTAATGCGGCAGGATGCCTTCCTCCATACCTATAATAAAGACGACCGGGAACTCCAGTCCTTTGGCCTGGTGCAGAGTGATGAGGGTGACGGTTTCCGTTTTCTCCGGTAAAGCATCCACGTCCGCCACCAGCGCCACGCTTTCGAGCAGCGCCGTCAGCCCCTCTTCCGGCGCCATATCTTTAAAGTCCTGTGCCACCCCCCGCAGCTCCATAATGTTCTCCCACCGCTCGTCTCCGTCCACCAGCCCGGTGACGTACTGCTTGTAGCCGGTCTTGTCGATTACCAGGTCGAAGAGCTTGACCGTGTCCAGCTCCTGGCTTTTTTCAATGAGGTTTTGCAGCATGGCCGCAAAGCCCGCCAGCGCTTTTACGGTGCGGGGGGAAAAGGGGAGGTCATCTCCGGCGTCGGCTATCAACTGCAAGGCGCGGTACTCGTTGACGCCCTGGTCTTTAGCCCAGCGGGTGAGTTCGTCCAGACTGCGCTCGCCGATACCGCGCTGAGGGACGTTGATAACGCGCATCAGGCTGACAGAATCGTTAGGGTTCTGTATCAGGCGCAGGTAGGCAATAATGTCCTTGACCTCGCGCCGCTCGTAGAATCGAGTTCCCGCGACCAGTCGATAAGCCATGCCGTAACGAATGAAAGCTTCTTCCAGGACTCTCGACTGCGCATTGGTGCGGAACATGACGGCGCAGTCGCCCGACTTGACCACACCGCTGCGCACCAGCCGGTCGATTTCGTTGACCACCCACTGCGCCTCCTCCTCTTCCGAGTAGGTTTCGATGACGTAGGGGCCCTCGCCCTTTTCGTTCTTCGTCCAAAGCCCCTTGGGCTTGCGCTGCCGGTTGGCGGAAATCACATTCGTTGCTGCGTCTAAAATGAGTTGCGTGGAGCGGTAGTTCTGCTCGAGTAAAATGACCTTGGCGTCAGGGAAGTCCTTTTCAAAGTTTAAAATGTTGCGGATATCCGCCGCCCGCCACGAATAAATACTCTGGTCGGGGTCGCCGACGACGCAGATGTTGCGGTACTTTCCCGCCAGCAGCTTTACCAGCTCGTACTGCACCAGATTGGTGTCCTGGAACTCGTCCACCTGGATGTGCATGTAGCGCGACTGGTATTTATCTAAAACATCGTGGTTTTGTTTAAACAGCAGGACTGTTTTCATCAGCAGGTCGTCGAAGTCCAGCGCACTGCTGTCGCCGAGGAGCCGCTCGTAGCGCTCGTAAACGCGCCGTGTTACTTCCTCGAAGTAGCTCTTGCCGCCGAGGTCGCCGGGCGCCAGCATCTGGCTCTTGGCGTTGGAGATGACGCTCTGTAGCGCTCTGGGGGCAAACTGCTTGGGGTCGAGCGCCAAATCCTGCAGGCTGCGCTTGATTAAAGCTATCTGGTCGTCATCGTCGTAGATAACGAATTTCTTATCAATACCCATCGCCGGCCCGTCCGTCCTTAAAATACGGGCGCAGATGGCGTGGAAGGTGCCCAGCGTTATATTCTGCACCGACGCACTGGCCAGCTTTTCCAGCCGCTCCTCCATCTCCCGCGCCGCTTTGTTGGTGAAGGTGACCGCCATAATGCGCCGCGGACTGATCCCCGTGACTTTGATGAGGTAGGCGACGCGGTGGGTAATGACGCGGGTCTTGCCGGAGCCCGGCCCGGCTAAAATCAGCACCGGCCCGTTGATGGCTTCTACGGCTTCTTTCTGGGCGGGATTAAGTCCGGCGAGGATATCCATACAGTGTTAGTATAACATTTATTGAGGCGTATCCGCCTATTATGGTTTACGTTATAATATGTATAAGGTGGTTACGATATGAGATATTTAATGGTGGTTATTGCTTTACTGGTATTAGCCTTAAGTTTCCTCGTTGGAGGCTGTAATTCTACTACCAATAACGGGCAGACAACTACAGAAACAGACCCGGTTAGCGTTGTTTCGGTAAAAGCCGTGGAGCCGGCTAATCCGGGTGGCCCGACGATTGAAGTTACCTTAAAAAATACCGGGACCGAACCGGTTGTTTCGCTTAAGGCCGGGCTCTACCTGGAAGGAACGGAAAAGCACATTTACGATTTCCCAACCATATCTTCTACCACACCACTGCAGCCAGATGAAGCTGTCAGCCAAACTCGTACTCTAATCGGCCCGGAAGGCTATAGTGACGAAGAATGGTATTCTTTAACGATAGATATCATATTTCAGAACGGCACTACATTATCATATCTTAAATTGGTGCAAATAGAATAGCCGTAAAGCCTAAAGATTGTGGTCTTTTAGATAATATCTGAACCCCTCCGCCGAAGCCTCGTAGCCTATCGTCCTGTAGAACTTATGCGCACGTTCCCGCCGCTTATCGGATGTCAGTATTATCTTGTAGCAGTGGGATTTTATCGCCAGCTCTTTGCAGTAGTCCATTAATATCTTGCCCACGCCGTTGCTGCGTTTATTTTCGGCTACTACCACGTATTCGATTACCGCGAAAGGCTCGGTCTTGTGGGCAAAGCCGGGGATGACCATGAACAGCGTTGTCCCGATGACCTCCCCGTTTTCTTCCGCCACTAAAAGGTTGTAACCCGGTACTTTAGATGCTTCCGCCAGCACCTTCCGGCAGTCCTCCACCGGGGCCTGCAGTGATGGGTCGGGGTCCCAAAATAGCTGCTGGTAAAGCTCCAGTATGCGCGGGATGTCTTGAGCTGTGGCGCGGCGTACGGTTGTCATATTTACCTTTTATATATCTCTTGCCGGACAATCGTCTGTTCGCGGTGCCGCCCGACCGATACCAAACTCACCGGCAAACCGATTAGTTTTTCCAACCGTTCGATGTAGCCTTTAGCATTCGGCGGCAGGTCTTTATATTTACGGGCGTCACTGGTGGACGTTTCCCAACCGGGCAAGTCCTCATAAACCGGCTCGCACTTTTCCAGCGTGGCGATGCTCGATGGAAAGTTTGTAATCACCTTACCGTCAACTTTATAGCCGATGCATATCTTGAGATGCGGCATCTTATCGAGGATGTCCATGCGTGTGACGGCCATGGAGTCAAAGCCGTTGACGCGGGTGCTTAGCCCCGCCGCCACAGCGTCGAACCAACCGCAGCGGCGCGCCCGGCCGGTGGTAGTGCCGTATTCCTGTCCCCATTCGCGGATGGCGTCGCCGGTAGCGTCCTTAAGCTCCGTCGGCATTGGCCCTGCCCCAACGCGGGTCTGGAAGGCTTTAAACACGCCTACGATGTGGTTGATTTTATTGGGCGCAATGCCTGAGCCGAGACAGCCGTTGGATGACGTCGGCGATGAAGATGTGGCGAATGGGTAGGTGCCGAAGTCAGGGTCGAGCAAGAAGCCCTGCGCCCCTTCCAATAGCACCGGCTCGTTGCGCTCTAACGCTTTAGCCAGCACCTCGCTGGTGTCGCAAATATACGGCGCCCAGCGGTCGGCGTACTCGCAGTACTGTTTGTATATTTCGTCGAGGGACAGCGCCTTAACGCCGTAGACCTTGGTGAGTATTTGATTCTTGGCTTCCAGCGCCAGAGCTATTCGTTCGTGCAGGTATTTTTTATCCAGCAGGTCACCGGCCCTGACGCCCGTGCGCGCTACTTTATCGACATAAGCCGGGCCGATGCCCTTAAGCGTGGTGCCGATGGCTTTGTCACCCAGCGACTTTTCCTCCAGCCCATCGATAACCAGGTGGTAGGGCATAATCAGGTTAGCGCGGTCACTGATGAGCAGGTTGGACGTATCAACACCGCGTTCTTTAAGCCCGTCTATTTCTTTATTCAGCACGGTGGGATTTAGCACCACGCCGTTGCCGATGATGGCCTTGGTATTTTTATAAAATATCCCCGAAGGCGTCAGACGCAGTTTAAACTCGCCGTGAGGATTTACCACCGTATGACCGGCGTTATCGCCGCCGGAAAAGCGGACGACATACCTGGCTTTCTCCGCCAGCATATCAACGATTTTACCTTTACCTTCGTCTCCCCATTGGGCTCCAATAACAGCTACAACCGGCATATTGCCTCCTTACACAAAACCCATACATTCTACCATCGCCTACGTACCATGTCTATCGTACTGGAAGGCGGTAAAGGGGGTTGATGGATAACCAGTGTTTACGATGACGGTCCGTCTTTGGCGCACAAATTGATTCCATTATTTAGTCTTCATAGCTGGGAAATACTGGGTCTTTTACAACTTGATTTTTTACTATTTATTCCTTGAGTTTCCGCCAGGCGTAAAGCATCCGTTCGATGACGGTGAACCAGCTGAATAAAGTGAGGAGTGACAGCGTAATCAGCATGGCATAATTGAACTGGCTCAACATCAAACCGAGGGCTAAAAGTATCACCCTTTCCGGTCGGGTGAAGATACCCTCTTTACATTCCACCCCCAGCCCCTCTATACGGGCGCGGATGTAACTAACCAACAGCGAACCCACCAGCGCCGCCCCGGCTAAGATACATTCCGTGAGGAAGCCGTCCCTGGCGAATATCGCTATCAGGCTTACCAGCAGAATCGCCTCGGAAACACGGTCGAGGGTAGAGTCCAATACCGCCCCGAAGCGCGTCGTCTTGTTGGTGGCGCGCGCTAAAGCCCCGTCGAGCATATCGAACAGCCCCGCTACCAGCACTACGATTCCCGCCACCAGCCAGTAATCGGTGCATATCAATGCCCCAGCGCCCATGGTGATGATAAAGCCGATGCAGGTAACGGCGTTAGGCGTCAGCGGTGTTTTAGCCAGGGCGCTAATGACCGGCGTCGTGATGCCCCGGGATATAAATTTTCTAAATGATTCTAAATTTGCCATTATGCTTTTGTCGCAGCTTCCTTTTTGTTTTTCAGCACTTTTTCATAAACCTTTAGCAATTTCTTGGCAATAATTTCCCAGTCGTATTGCTTGGCTTTTTGTATACCCCGCTGCCCCATCTGCCGGCGCAATTGTTTATTTTTGGCCAATCTCAATATCGCTTCGGCGATTTTCTCGGGGTTTTGGGGCGGCACAGCGATACCCTCAACGCCGTCGGTGAGGACGCTCAAAAAGCCGCCTATCGCCGAGGCTACAACGGGCTTGCCGGTGGCCATAGCTTCCATCAAAACGATGCCCTGGCTCTCCCGCCCGGTGTTGGGGAAGCAGACGATGTCGGCGGTGGCGTAATACCTGGCTAAATCACCATAGCTGGCGTAGCCTTTAAATATTACGTCAGGTATGCCGTATTGTGCGATGTATTTTTTATAGCCCTTAAGCAGCCGCACGCCGGGTCCTACCTGAATCAGGCGGCAGTTGGGCATCTGTATCTTTAATAACCTGTAAGCTTCCAGTAGGTAGTTAAAACCCTTCCTCTTTTCCAACCGCCCCACAAACAAAATATTAATTTTACCGTCGTCAAAGCCTTCCATTGGTTTTACACCGGGGTGAAAGTGTTTGGTGTCCACGCCGTTGGGGATAACTTCGTACGAGTCCGGGAAGTATTTTTCTACGTATTCCAGAGCCACGGGCGAAACGGTGATGCGCCCATCCAGCTTACGGAACCACCGGTTGAGATACCACTTGCCGATGGGCGTAAACATTTTATACCAGGGCTTGCCGCCGGACGCATGAAAGGTGCCGACCATCGGGGCTCTTTTAATGCGCAGCACCGAGGTGCATAACATCGGCATCAGGGGCTCATGCAGGTGGCAGATATCGAACTGTTCCCGCTTAAAAACCCGTTCGATGGTATGGTCGAGCCAGAGCGACAGGGTGATGCGGGCTATCGAGCCGCTGACCGGGATAGGGCGGGGCGTACCGATGCGGATGAAACGGTCGCCGAGGGTATAGATTGCCTTTGACGCCGGGGCGATGATTTTAACTTCATGCCCCAGACGGGTGAATTGCTGTTCGAGGCACGATATGTGGCTGACTACGCCGCCCGGACTGGCGAAGTCGTAAGGCGAAATAAGGGCAATTTTCATACTTGCCTAAATAATTCCTTTAAAAATTGTGAAAAAAGGTGGTGATTTTGCCGTTAAGAACATCCGATGCACTATACTCTCTTTACGAGCCGGATGTCAAGATTGACACCGACATAAGTTGACATAACAACAGGCGGAAATCTTCTCACTTACTCAAATAATCCATGCTTAATATCCAGTAAAATATCCGCCATAAGCTCCGGTTTTTTCTCCAGGTAATACTTCAAACACTCCACCTGCAGCGCGTTATCCATTTTGCCTTGTTTTATCTTTTCGGCTATCTTTAACTGCCGGCTAACGTTCTGCCCGGTGAACAGGTGATTGCACGAGACCACGCGCATTTTGGTGCCGTGCAAACTGTTTATAGCGTCACGGAACTCCTTAAGTGTAAAGCTGGTTATCTCGATACCGTATAGCTTTAGTCCGGTGATGGTGTAAAAGACCACATGCCGCTCAATGCCGTACTTAGAGCGTAATTCCTCGGGGTTCAGCGTGCCCCTAAAGCGCTGGACAATCTCCAGCCATGCCATAACCTTTTTAGCAAAGTCCCGGCGGCAGCCTTCGGCGATGGTTTGCACCTCATCCGAGTATTTCTTCTCGACCTTAACCGCGACGGCTTTCAGCTTTTTTTCATCATTGATACCAAAGTCGCCCAAATCCAACACCGCGCCGTGCCAGTTATGGCTGTGGATGGACATCATCGTTCGTTTTTGCGCCGGGAGATCATTAAAAGCGCACCGCGCAGCGACACCCGCAACAAAGGCATCGAGTTCTCTGGTAGGGAAGGGAAAAACGTCATCCGCTTTTCTGGTAACGTTTCCGGAATGCGGCGTCACCCAGACGTTTTGCGGCGCTTTATCCCAGACGTAGGAGTAGAATTTTTCCCACACCGCAGATTTCTTTACATATTCATCTTTGGTCGTTGCCGCTAAAGCGAGTCTATTAAGCTTTTGCAGACTGACGTGGCCGGTCGCCAATTCAGCATAATATTCTTTAGCGGTCTCAAAATCGGGCCGGGCGCGGTGATAGTTGATGCCGTAAACACCTTTATCTAAATGACTATCGTTCGGGAGCCTTGAGTTCTTGACGGCGATGAACTGGCTGTTACCGTCGTTAGAATCATATACCTCAAAGTTTTTATTGTTTTCCTTGAGAACGAATTTTTGTAAAAATTGCGATGTCGCGCCCAGATAAGCGCCGTTTTTGTCTTCCTTGACTAGTTTCATCTAGATAAACACCTTTTTCGGCCGCCAGGCGCCGCTTTCTTTGTCTTGCACCAGTATCCCTAAAAAGCGCCCCCCAGCCCCATACGCCCGCAGATACTTTTGCCCCATACCCCGTCCGTTATAATGGGTCTCACCGTTATTCAGCAGGCTGCCCGTCTTTATTGCCGCCTCTCCGGTTTCGTCAACAGTGACACTATCCATGCTTTGTAAAACGCTATCGGTAGGGTGAAGGTATTGCTGCCAATCACCACTTTTAACAGCTTCTTCCAGACCCTCTAAAGATATTGCGTCCTCAATGCTGAAGATGCCGTACTGCGTCCGCGCCAGGCTCTTTAAGTAAGCCCCGCACCGTAGCTTTTCCCCCAGGTCGTTCGCCAGCGAGCGGATATAGGTGCCTTTACTGCACTCAATTTCCAGTTCTATCAACGGCGCTTTATATTTCAAGAGTTCCAGCCGGTAGATATTGACCTTCCGGCTCTGCCGTTCGATATTCACTCCCGCCCTGGCAAGCCGGTAAAGCGGCTGTCCCTGGTGCTTTAGCGCGCTGTACATCGGCGGGACTTGTTCGATTTCTCCACGGAAGGACTTAAGCACTTCCTCAACCTGTTTGCGCTTGATGTCTTTAGGGTCTTGTTGATAAATGACCTTGCCGCTGCCGTCGTAGGTATCGGTGGCTTTACCGAGTTCAATCCCGGCGCGGTAGGTCTTTTTATCGTCCATCAGAAACTCCACAACCCGCGTGGCTTTACCGAGGAAAATCGGCAGCACGCCCGTGGCATCAGGGTCTAACGTTCCGGCGTGACCCGCGTGCTTTTCGCCCGTCAGGCGCTTTACCCGGGACACCGCCCCGAAGGACGTCATCCCAGCGGGTTTGTTGATGTTAAGTATTCCGTCCAAAGTACGTACGCCTTCCTGTGAAAAATTGCGTATTCAAGGCGAGGGGTTGCCGGGAAAAATCAGGAGTTGTCTTCTTGTGAAACTTCGTCAATGAGCCGCAGTATCTTGTCGCCGTGCTCGATGGAGTTGTCCCAGAGGAAATGCAGTTCGGGGGTGTAGCGCAGGTTTATTTTTTTAGCTAGCGAAGTGCGTAAAAACCCCGCCGCGTTTTTTAACGCCCCGAGGATTTTATCCTCCTCCGCTTGTCCGCTCATGGTGCTGACGTAGATTTTGGCGAATTTGAGGTCGGCGGAGGTATCAACCTCGGTTACTGTGATAAACTCATCAATGCGCGGGTCTTTGAGGTCCTGCTGGATGAGTTCGCTGATTTCACGGCGAATGAGTGTATTGACACGTTCAATGCGATGTGGCATGGTTAAAAACCCAGACTGGCGGTTACTTGCGGGATTTTTCTATTTTATAAAATTCAAGAACGTCGCCGGCTTTAAAATCGTTAAAGTCCTTGACGCCGACGCCGCATTCATAGCCGGTCTGTACTTCCTTGGCGTCGTCCTTAAAGCGCTTGAGGCTGCCGACGGTTGATTCAACCACTATTTCCTTGCCCCGCAGTACTCTTACATTAGCGTTGCGGGCTGCCTTGCCCTCGGTGATCAGTACACCGGCGGCTTTAGCCCCTTTACCCGCCGAGAATACCGCCCTGACGTCCGCCCGTCCTTCTATAACCTCGATGAGTTTCGGTTCCAGCATACCCTTTAGGGCTTTTTCTACGTCGTCAATCAGGTTGTAGATAATTTTATAGAAACTGATGTCTACGCCGGTGGTGGACGCTAAACGCTTGGCGCCCTCGGTGGGGCTGACGTTGAACCCGATGATAATACCGTTGGAAGCCGCCGCCAGCATCACATCGCTTTCGGTAACGTTGCCGGCCGCGCTGTGGATTATCCTTACCTGCACCTCATCGCCGCCCAGCCTCTCCAGTGAAGTCCGGATAGGCTCTAAACTGCCCTGGACGTCGGTCTTTAAAATAACGTTGAGTTCTTTAACCTGGCCGGCATTAATCTGGTCGTAAAGATTGTCCAGGTTGACGGCCTGTTTTTTCAGGGCTTCTTTTTCCTGTTCGGCACGCCGCCGCGCTAAAATTGCCTGGGCGTGGCGTTCGTCGCTGGCCGTGGTTAAGGTGTCGCCCACATTTGGCACAGCGTCCAGGCCCAGTATTTCCACCGGCATGGAAGGTTCAGCTTTCTTTATGCGCTTTCCGGTGTCGTTGAACATGGCGCGTATCCTGCCGGACGTCGTTCCTACCACCACCATGTCTTCCTCTTTAAGCGTGCCGGACTGTATCAGCACCGTCGCCAGCGGACCCTTAGATTTGTCCATTTCCGCTTCAATGACTATACCGGCCGCCGGAAGGTTCGGGTTGGCTTTAAGCTCTTCCATTTCCGATACCAGCAGCACGCTTTCCAGCAGTTCCTTAATGCCTTTCTTTTCCTTGGCGGAGACTTCTACAGCAACGATGTTGCCACCCCACTCTTCCACCACCAGCCCGGCTTCAGCCAGCTGCTGTTTAACGCGGTTCGGATCGGCGTTGTCTTTATCTACCTTGTTAATCGCCACCACGATGGGCACTTCCGCCGCCCGCGCGTGGTTGATGGCTTCCCTGGTTTGCGGCATAACACCGTCGTCCGCCGCAACAACTAAAATAGCTACGTCGGTGATGTTGGCGCCGTGGGCGCGCATTGCCGTAAAGGCTTCGTGGCCCGGCGTATCCAAAAAAGTAATTTTCTGTTTGTCTATCATGACCTGGTAGGCGCCGATGTGCTGGGTAATACCGCCGGCTTCGGAATCGACGACGTTGGTTTTCCTGATGGCGTCGAGCAGTTTTGTCTTACCGTGGTCAACATGTCCCAGTACGGTGACTACCGGAGGGCGAGTCACCAAATCGGCGGAGTCTTTGCCGTATTTCCGCTTGAGCCGCTTGCTCTCTTCTGCGGCGTTGGCCATCAGCTGGTCTTTTATCGGCGTCAGGTGGGCTTTATAGCCAAAGCTGCCGACGACCGACGCGGCGGTTTCATAATCGATTACCTGGTTGATGTTGGCCATGATGCCGTTACGCATCAGCTGCTTGATAATGCTGATGGCGTCAATATCCATCATTTCCGCCAGCTGCCGCACGCTTATAGAGCGCGGTAAATCGATAACCGGAGTGTTATCCTGCTCCGCTTCTTTGACGGTTTTTTCAGCCGCTTTCGGTGCGGTTTTTTCTGGTTTGCTGGCTTTAGCCACTATGCAACTCCTTCAACATTTCCAGCCCGGCTTTGCCAAGCTGTTCCCGGTCGTTTTGTTTTATTTTACTCTTTAACGCGTGTTCCAGCTGATTGCTTTTTACTATTTTCTCCCAGCATGCCCGTTCCCGGCATAAATAGGCACCCCGCCCCTCTATTTTACCCTTTATATCAATTTCCACTTTACCCTCCGCCGTCCGCACCACCCGCACCATTTCACCCTTTTGCTTTACCTGACGGCAGGCGACGCAGGTTCGCTGCGGCTTTGCCTTGCCCTGGAGGTTAGAAGTCATCTTCATCTATCTCCTGGGTATAATCGCGGCTTCTCTTCCTGGCTCCCTTGCTGGTGTCGTCACCGGATTCTTTATGGGCGCCCTTCTTTTTCTTCTTAGACCTGGTTGTATTATCTGTTTTGTTTGACCTTCTGGGCGCCATAATATCCTCGGCAAAGCGCAGCTTGGGTTCGCCGCTGCCGGTTGGTTCTTCTATTTTTATCTGCGGCGGCATCACTATCTCCGCTGCTACCGGTTCTGCCTCTTCAACTTCCTCTTTTTCCTCTTCTTCCTTTTCCGGTTCTTCTATCAGACCCGGCTCAATACCTTCGAGCAGTTCCTGGGGCAGTTCGCCGGCGCTTTCCTTTTCTTCTTCTCCGGTATATATCTCTTTTTCCTTGATGGCGGCAGCCTCGGGCTCTTTCGCCTTCTCGATGTCGGATGTAGAAGCGCTCTTAATGTCGATACGCCAGCCGGTCAGTTTAGCCGCCAGCCGCGCGTTTTGCCCCTCTTTGCCGATGGCCAGCGACAATTGTTTGTCCGGGACGGTCACGGTGGCGACTTCATCTTCTGGGTTAAGCGTAACGCCGACGATGTGTGCCGGGCTTAAAGCGTTGGCGATGAAGGTGGCCGGGTCTTCGCTCCACATGACCACGTCTATCTTCTCGCCGTTAAGTTCACTGACGATGTTTTGTATTCTGATGCCCCGCAGGCCCACACAGCAGCCCACCGGGTCAATGCCTTCCTGCTTGGCGGCTACGGCAATCTTGCTTCTAAAGCCCGCTTCACGGGCAATTGATTTTATCTCGACGGTGCCGTTATAAACCTCCGGCACTTCAAGTTCGAATAAGCGGCGCAGCAGTTCCGGGTGCGACCGCGAGACGATTACCCTGGGCCCTTTGGTGGTGCGTGCGACCTGCAGGAGTACCACTTTAAGGTGTTGCCCCACGCGGTAGCGCTCGGTGCGTACCTGTTCGGTGGGCGGCAGTACAGCTTCGGTCCTGCCCAGTTCGATGAAGGCCTGCCCGGCCTCAAAGCGCTGGACTACCCCGCTGACCACTTCCCCTTCTTTATCTGCGTACTCTTCAAAGATGGCGCTGTGCTCGGCTTCGTGCAGGCGCTGTAAAATGACCTGTTTGGCGGTCTGCGCTGCGATGCGTCCGGCATTGTCCGGCGTCGATTCGACCATCAGCATCTCATCGAGTGTAATATCGCTCTTAAGCTTTTTAGCGTCCTTAAGCGTAATTTCCAGTTCCGGGTCGGTGACTTTATCCACCACCTTTTTTTCCGCCCAAACCTCCACCCTGCCGGTGCCGGGATTTATCTTGACGGCAATATTCTGGTTGGAGGTAAAGCTGTCCTTCTTATAAGCCGATACCAGTGCCGCTTCTACGGCGCCGAGGACTACATCCTTGGGCAGATTTTTCTCTGCCGCCAGCTGCGTTATTGCGAGCAAAAAATCGCTCTTCATTTCGGATGCCAACCTCCGGTTATTTAATTTCAACAAAAAAGTGGGATTTTTTCCCACTTCTCACAAAGCTATTCTACTCTTAGGCTACCTTATTATAGCACGGCGTATTTACATATGCAACATAATATTCGGGAATATTTATAAGTTTTGGCCCAATTATTATGCGTGTGATTATTGCCGGATATTGGGTTCTGGCAATCCCTTGAATACTGGACTATAATAGGGGTATTCCTCCATAAATCCGTAAATAAAGAACCTCCACCAAACCGTTATGGGTTAAGGTATTGAGGAGTAAATCGTGGATATTAAGAAAGTTAAAGACTCCATTAAAAAACACATAGATTCGCTGGCCCCTCAACTTGGGGAACTAAGCCTCAAAATCCACGACAACCCGGAAATTGCCATGCAGGAGCATAAGGCCTCCGGCTGGCTGACGGAATTTTTGAAAGAACACGGTTTTGCTGTAGAAAAAGGCACCGGCGGACTGCCCACCGCTTTTAAAGCTGTTTACGGTAAGGGCAAACCGGTTATCGCTTTTTTGGCGGAATACGACGCTTTACCTAAAGTCGGGCACGGCTGTGGGCATAACCTTATAGCCACCGGCTCTATTGCCGCCGGTATTGCCGCCAAGCTGGCGGTGGATGAATGCGGCGGTAGCGTTATCGTCTTCGGCACCCCCGCCGAGGAAGCCGACGCCGGCAAGGCCATTATGGCGGAGCAAGGTGTCTTTAAAGGGCTGGACGCCGCTTTGATAACCCACCCCGGCGGCGGCAATCAGGTTGTCATGAACGCTTTAGCCTGCCAGACCCTCGATGTTGAATTTATCGGTAAAGCCGCCCACGCCGCCGCTGACCCCGA
>JAQTMM010000025.1 GCA_028714335.1 Dehalococcoidales bacterium | reverse complement strand
AAGCCAGGCGGGGATTCATCACAATCATGATTGCCGCGATGCCCACCAGCGTCAGCACGCTGGTAATCAGCACCAATATGCCCTGTGTCACCAGTTCTTCTATCTGTGATACGTCGTTCTGCACGCGAGACATCAGCCTGCCCACTTGATGCGTATCGAAGAAACTCAAGGGAAGCATCTGCAGGTGGTCGAACATCTCGGTGCGCAGTTTGTAGATAATCTTATTGCCGGCCTTAGCCAGGTAAACGTTTTCCAGGTATTGCCCGCCCCAGGTCAGCAGCGCCATTACTACGATGAGTATGGCCATAATACCCAAACCGGTAAAGTCGGTGGCTATAATCCTGTCTGTCGCGATGCCTACTAGGAAGGGAATCGCCAGCGTCGCCAGCGTGCGCACCAGCATGCCTGCCGCCCCGACGCCTATCCAGCCCTTGACCGGCGCCAGGTACTGCGGCAGCCTGCCTATTACTCGGCTGTCGTAAACCTTGCCCAGCACTTCATCATCGAAGCCGCCGTGTGACCCCGGAGGGCCATGGAATCCACCCGGTCCGTGCATCATTTACTCTTCGTCCTCATCTTTATTCAACATCAATTGTGATTCGTACACCTTTTTGTACACCCCGCCCTTCGCCATCAGCTCTTTGTGCGTTCCTTTTTCCACCACCTCGCCGTCCTGCAGCATTAAAATCACGTCGGCGTTCTGGATGATGGGGATGCGGTGGGTAATGATAAATGTCGTCCGCCCCTTGATGAGTTTATCCAGCGCCTGCCGGATGAGCCTTTCCGTTGAGGCGTCCACACTGGCCGTTGAATCGTCCAGTATTAAAATGCTCGGGTCAACCAGTAGCGTCCTGGCGATGGAGAGTCTTTGTTTCTCCCCGCCGGAAAGCGTGTCGCCGCGTTCACCCACCCAGGTGTCGTATTTGTCCGGCAGCGTCATAATAAAGTCGTGCAGCTTTGCCGCCTTGGCGACCTCGGTGATTTGGTCCATGCTGGCGTCCACCGCGCCGTAGGCGATGTTTTCTTTAATCGTGTCGGAGAACAGGAAAACGTCCTGCTGCGCAGCGACGACGTTCTTGCGCAGCGATGTTAAAGTAACGTCGCGTATATCCATGTCGTCCACTAAAATTTTGCCGGTTGTGACGTCGTAAAATCTTGCCAGCAGATTGGCGATGGTGCTCTTGCCGCTGCCCGACCGTCCCAGTAAAGCCACCAGTTGCCCCGGCTTTATCTCAAAGCTTACGTTCTTCAACGCCGCGCCCATTTCGCTGTAGCTGAAGTTGACGTTCTTAAAGGTTACCTTCCCCTTTACCCGTCCCAGTTCGGTGGCATTGGGCTTTTCCTTAACCTCGGATTCGGTATCCAGAATTTCCATGATGCGCTGCCCGGAAGATATCGTCCGCGAATAAAGGTTGACCAGCATCCCCAGACGGCGGATAGGCATCATCAGCATGGCAACGTAAAGGATGAACTGTGTAATCTGCCCTATCGTTATCGTTCCGTCCGCCACCTGATGCCCGCCGAACCATAAAATAATCGCCGTCGGCACGGTGAACAGCAGCGCCATCGTCGGCGCGTTAATGCCCATCAGCTTGGCGGCGTGCACCTGGTTTTCAGCCAGTACTTCCGCCTGCTTCCCGAACTTGCGGCTGTCTTCTTTATCATGCGAGAACGCCTTGACCACGCTGATGCCGGCCAGGTTCTCTTCCAGTATCGTGCCCATCGTCCCCATTACCGCCTGTACCTTCAGCCAGATGGGCCTGATTGTCCGCCCGAAGTTAATCGCCAGCCAGGAGACCGGCAGCACAAAAGCCAGCGTCATTAAAGCCAGTTGCCAGTTCATTACGATGAGCATCACCGCAATCGCCAGCACCATCATTATCGTCTGCATCAACCCCAGCAAACCCATCGCCAGGAACATCCGCACCACTTCGATATCCACTGTGGCGCGGCTCATCAGCTGGCCGGTCTGGCTCTTGTCGTGGAAAGCAAAACTAAGGCGCTGGATACGCTCGTAAAGGGCGTTGCGCATGTTATAGGTCGCCTTCTGGGCCACCACTTCGTTAAAATAGCGCCGCCCGTAGCCTGCCAGCCCCCGTAAAACACTGGCGAAGATAATCATCCCCGCCACCCACCACAGGAAGGCATATGAGTCGTTTACGGAGAAAAACAAAAAAGTGTTTGTGCCGGTGTTCAGCGCTGCGTCCACGCCGTTGCCCAGCAATTTGGGAATAGCGATGCCCAGCAGTGTTGCCGCCACCTCGCTGATGAAGGCTATCGCCAGCAGGTACCAGTAACCGCGTATAAAAGATAATAGTCTCGTAAAAATCTTCATATGAAAAGGAGTCCGCTAGGTAGAAAAATCATCCGATATAACGTGATATATTATAACACTTTTTTTACGTATCGGTAAAGTGTTTAATCTCCTTAGCCGCCTCTAAATGTGACCAATCATGCGTAGCCTCTAAATAAATTGAAAATTAGGTATTTCCTACATTTTATTTTCTCCATTTTACCATTATACTTACATATTGAATAGGAATAATCCGGGAAAATCTCTTTTTTTGCCTCCGGATTGAGAACGATGCTTAAGAACAAACTAAAAACATTAATCCTCGGCCTCGGCAATCCGATACTGACCGACGATTCCGTCGGCTGCCGGGTGGCGATGGCTTTACAGGAAAAAATCCACCGGTCGGACGTTGATGTCAGAGAAGCCTGCATAGCCGGGCTCGATTTTCTGGATACTTTAACCGGCTACGACCGCACCATCATCATTGACGCCATCCAGACCGACAAAGGCAAGCCCGGGCAAATCTACCGCTTCGGTCCCGAGGCGCTTTCCGATACCCGCCGCGGCGTCTCCCCCCACGATATCAACTTCGCCGCCGCCATGGAGCTCGGCAAAAAGCTTAACCTCTCACTGCCGCATGACATCACCATCTTCGCCATAGAAGCCGCGGACGTTACCTCCTTTAGCGAAAAATGCACCCCCGGCGTCGCCTTGGCTGTCAGCAAATGCGTTGACATGGTCCTTGAAGAACTCAACCACGCCTCCTAACCCCTTCTCCCCGTGTCATTCTGCGCATAGCGAAGAATCCGCTTACCTTCGCCCCTTTACCCTTCCCTTACCAGTCTCTCTCCTTCGTAAGGAGAGATTAAGAGAGATTTTATAAATTCCCCCTCGTTGTAAATCCTTCCTTATATCATATATATTGTAAGGTAGCATGAAATTCAGACTTAGCCCCTACCTCTGGAGCGTCGGCATCATGGCGGCGGCGCTGGCTTTTTCCCTCTTTGTGGCTAATTACAATCAGCCCGCCATGGCGGAAGCGCAGATACCCTACCAGGCAACCCCCCTCTGGCTGATACTGACCTACTTTTTTTCTGCGGTGGTCGTGATTGCCTTAGTGCTGTTTTTCCTGCCCATGAAGTACCTCAAATACGTTTTCCGTGTTGTCTTCGCCATTATGTTCGCCTGGGGAGTTTTGGTCGTCACTTTCTTCCATCTTCCCGATGCCGCTTCCTATACGCTGGCGGCGCTTGCCGGTCTTGCCTGGATTTTCTTTGCCCGAATCTGGCTGCATAATCTGCTGCTGCTCGTGGCGCTGGCGGCGGCGGCTTCGGTCTTCGGCTTTGTCTTCTCCCCCTGGACGTTCATGATTTTCATGCTGGTCGTCTCCGTTTATGACGTCCTGTCGGTGCGCTTTGGCTTGATGGTCTGGATGGCGGATAAGCTTTCCAACACCGTTTCCCTGCCCGCCTTCGTCTTCCCCAAAAACGTCGCTGACGTTAGACTTAACCTCCAGTCGGTGCAGGTCGGCGAGCTTAAGAATGTGTCCGCCGAAAAACGCGAACACACTATCCTCGGCGGCGGCGATATCGGCTTTCCTTTAATGCTCGCCAACTCCGTTTACTTCGCCCACGGTATGAACGCCGCCATCCTTACCGGCGCTTTTGCCATTGTTGGGCTGGTCGGCGCTTTCCTGATGCAAAAGTTCCTTTATAAAGGCAAGCCCGTCCCCGCCCTTCCCCCCATCGCCATCATGTCCCTCATCGGCTTCCTCATCGGCTCCAACTACCTCGTCTAGTTGTGGAATATTATTATGCCGCAAAACACCGACGCCTACTATCACAAAACCATCGCCTTCAATTTCTGGAAGCGCAGCCTCCGCTTTCATACCTCCCAGCAGCTTTTCAGCGCCTATGACATCGACGCCGGCACCAGGTTCCTCCTGCGCACTATCATGGAAGCCGCTTATCCCCCGCCCCAACGTATCCTCGACGCCGGCTGCGGCTACGGCCCTCTCGGCTTAACGCTTAAGAGCCTCCGCCCCGATGCCCTCGTCCACCTCTTTGACCGCGATGCTCTGGCGGTGGACTACGCTAAACAAAACACCGCGCTTAATGAACTCAACGGCGTTCTTGCACACCGAAGCCTTGGCGTAGGTGTGGAGGTCTATGGCAGCCTCGGTTATGATGACGTTCCACGCAACGACTTCGACGTTATTGTCTGCAACGTCCCCGACCACGCCGGCGAGGCGGTGATTACCTATCTTCTACAGGACGCTCGTCATTACCTCGCCCCCGGCGGCATTGTTGCCATTGTTGTCGTTACGCCCTTGGAAGCTCTGGTTGATAAAATCCTCGCGGAAACCCCCGGCGCTGCAGTGACGTTAAAGCGCAGCCAGTCCCGCCATGTTGTCTATCACTACCGCTTTACTACCGCCATATCCCCACCCTCCCAATCCTCCCTCGAACGCGCTATCTACCACCGCAAAGACGTTGCCATGCGCTTTGAAAAGCTGGATTACCAGATGCAGACGGCTAACACTTTGCCGGAGTTTGATTCTTTAAACTACGGCACCGAGCTGCTGCTCCACGCTTTAGGGGAGGTGGGGAGTAAAGACTTTAAAAACGCCGCCGTTCTTAACCCCGGCCAGGGCCACGCCGCCGTGGCGCTCTGGAAAATCCTTAAACCCGGTGCCGTCACCCTCGTTGACCGCGACCTTTTAGCTTTGCGCTACGCTCAACGCAACCTAATACTGAACGGATGTTCTTTAAACAATATCAGCCTTTTACATCAGGCTGGTATTAGCCTGGAGGGGCAATTCGACCTGTTCATCGGTTCTCTCCGCGAGGGCGAAAGCCGGGAGGTCCATTTCCACGCCCTCGACCATATAACCGAACACCTCGCCCCCAAAGGCGTAATTATTCTCGCCTCCGCCTCCACCCCTATTACCCGCCTCGCCGACTATCTAGAAACCAAAAAAATCCTCCGCGTTAAGTCCCGCGAACGCCGCCGCGGCTATAGCCTCCTTGTCATTGCGCATATTTAGTAATATCGTGATATAATGCCATTGATTAACTATCTTGGAGGTATCTCATGAACGTTCTTATTATTTCCGGCAGCCGTGACCGCGAGGGCAAGACCGCCCGCTGTATTAAAGCCGTCCAGAAAGGCATCGCCGAAGGCGGCGGCACGTCGGAAGTCATTTTCCTCGTCGAGCTTAACCTTGAGCGTTGCCGCCAGTGCGACCTTGACGGCTGGGGGCTTTGTAGGCGCGAGAGCCGCTGCATCATTGAGGATGATTTGGCTTCGGTTATCGAAAAGGTTAAAGCCGCCGATGCTCTGGTTTTTGCCAACCCCGTTTACTTCGGCGACTTGAGCGAGAGTATGCGCTGCTTCACCGACCGTTATCGCCGCACCCTCTTTAAGCCCGGCGCGGCTCCCCGCCCCGGTTTCCCCATGGGCGGCGGCACGCCTACCATCGGTATCTCTTACGCCGGCGGTAGCGGCAACGGCACTGTCACTTCCTCCGCCACTCTAGAGCGCGTCCTCCAAACCTGCGGACTTGACGTTGTAGACATGATTCAGGTGCGCCGCCAAAACATCGACGTCAAAATACCCATGCTGGAAATGACTGGCAAGTGGCTGACCACCAAGCCCAATTCCGGCCCCTGGCCGCCGCCCCCAACTACCAAATAAAACCCCTTGCACCATCTCCTCTCCCCTTGCGGGAGAGGATTAAGGTGAGGGGTATCTCCCTTCCTTGTGCCTTATTGATATCGGGTATATAATTTTAACAAGTAAAATCATCGAGCGAGGTGTGCAATGACAGCAAAGAAGTTATACCGCAGTAAGAAAAATAAAGTTCTCTTTGGCGTTTGCGGCGGCCTGGCGGAATACTTTGACACCGATGTTACCATTATCCGCGCGTTGGCTATCGTCTCTATCTTCTTCGGCCTGCTGGGTGTCGCCCTCTACCTCGTCCTGACCATCATCACCCCGTCCCATTAGCCGCCCGTTTCCAACGCCTTACTTGTCACCGCTTAATTAATTGGAGGTATCCCCATGTACAAGATACCGAATCTCGGTCCGCTTGCCATGGATAAATCAAAACTGCAAAAAGGCGCTTTAGCCGGCGATGTCGCCGTTGTCACCGGCGGGGCCGGTAACGTTGGTCTGGGCGTCGCCCGCAGTCTGGCGTGGCTGGGCGTTAAGATTGTTATCGCCGATGTTACCGAAGAGCCAGGCAAAGCCGCCGAAGAACTGATTAATGAGGAGAACGAGCCGGGAACGGCTCTTTTTGTTAAGACCGACGTTACCAGTGAATCCTCGATGAAGAAGATGGCGCAAAAAGCCTTCGACGCTTTTGGGAAGGTTGATATCCTGATTAACAACGCCATGGCTATGTCCCTCGGCGCCTCCATTTTTACCTCCACCGTCTCCCAGCTTGACCGCATGTACGAGATTGCCGCGCGCGGCACGCTTATCGGCATCCAGCTTTTTGTGCCCGGCATGCAGGAGCGCAAGCACGGCGTCGTCACCTATATGTCCACCGCTTTTTGCCACCCCGTTGGCCCCAGCAACTATTGCGCCGCCAAAGCCGCCGGCGCCTCCATTATGATGTCTTTAGCCAGAGAACTCGGCCCCGTGGAAAATTCCGGCGTATCTGCCTTCACCTTCCTCCCGGCGGGTGTCGGCTTCCCGCGCAGTGTGCCGCCCCCCACCCCCGAGATGATGGAAGAATTTAAGAAGCGCTTTAAGGACTTCAAAATGCCCGCCATGCCCGGTTATGAGGGCAACATCCCCGCCGAGGACGGCGGCGCCGCTTTAGCCTATTGCATCGTCCACGCTAAGGAACTGCACGGCTCGGGCGTCATCGTCCAGCAGGCTTTCCGCCAGATGGACTGGCCCTTCCCTAAACCGGAGACGGTGCAGAAAGCCGATTTCCAGCGCATTGACGATATGGCTTTAGCGATGTTGTTTTCTTTTACCGGCCCCGGCTTCGCCGACCCCAAGGTGCCGCTGATGCCGATAGGCCGCAGGCAAAGTTAACCGGACGCTTTAGAAATGCTTGGTGGGGATGAATGGTAGGCCGTGCAGGATTCGAACCTGCGACCAATGGATTAAAAGTCCACTGCTCTACCAGCTGAGCTAACGGCCCGTGTTAACGTTGTTCCAAGTCTTAATTTTATCAAATACCACTCTACCCCCGCAACCTTGTGGTCTTTTACTCCATCCCCACCCTTTCCTCCCCCTCCCCCTTTACGTTATAATAATAAGCCATGACCGATGATGAACTTTATATGCGCCAGGCGCTTAATCTCGCCCGCAAGGGGCTCGGTAAAACCTCCCCCAATCCCATGGTGGGCGCCGTTATCGTTAAGGGCAACCGCGTCGTTGCCCGGGGCTACCACCATGCTTTAGGCAAAGACCACGCCGAGGTTGACGCTATTAAGAACGCCAGGGGCTCCGTCGCCGGAGCCACGATGTACGTGACGCTGGAGCCATGCCGCCACTACGGACAAACCCCTCCCTGCACCGACGCTATTATCAAGCATAAAATCGCCCGCGTCGTTATCGGCACGTTGGACCCCGACCCCCGCATGAACGGCGAGAGCGTTAGGCTCCTGAATGAAAATGGAATTAAGACGGCCGTCGGCGTGCTGGAATCCGACTGCCGCGCTTTGAACGAAAAGTACATCAAGCACCGCTCCGCCGGCATCCCCTTCGTGACGCTTAAGTGGGCGCAGACGCTGGACGGGCGCATTGCCACTGCCAAAGGTTCCTCGCGTTGGATTGCCTCCCCCGAGTCTTTACAGCTTGCCCACGAGCTCCGCACCGTCAACGACGCTATTTTAGTCGGTGTCGGCACAGTCGTTAAGGACAACCCGGAGCTTACTACCCGGCTCGTAAAGGGCAGGAATCCCCTCCGCGTTGTCCTCGATTCCACTTTAAGGATTCCCCTTAAGTCTAATGTCCTGCAAAATCAGTCCGCTGCCAAGACGTTGGTTATTGCCTCCACCGAAGCCGATAAACACGAGTTCGCCGCTTTAGAAAAGATGGGCATCGAGGTTATCATCACCCCGCCCGATAGCCGCGGCAGGGTGGACCTCCCCCGCATGCTTAAGGCTTTAGGCGGGCGCGGCGTTACCTCGCTTTTGGTTGAGGGCGGAGGCGAGGTCATTACTTCCTTCCTGCGCCTTAACCTGGTGGACAGGTTTGTGGTGATTATCTCGCCCAAGATTCTTGGCAAAGGCACCGACGCCGTCGGCGACCTTCATATCTCCGATTTAGCTAAAGCCCGTATCTTCGCCTTCGATAAAGTCTACAAAAGCGGCGTGGACGTTGTGTTTGAGGGCAAACGCTCCAACCTCTCCAGTTAATATCCTCTCCCTTTTATAAAGGGAGATAAGAGAGGGTTTTTATAATAACCATGCATCCATACAATCCTAAACTTAAACAATTATCTCATGATCTTCGGAAAAACATGACCGAAGCTGAAAGATTGTTATGGTCTAAAATCAGAATGAAACAACTCAAAGGTTTATTGTTTTCTCGTCAAAAACCTATTGGCGAATATATCGCCGATTTTTATTGTCATCAAGCAAACTTAGTAATTGAAATTGATGGCGGACAACATTTCTTAAAAGACAACATGGAATACGATAAAGTCAGAGATGAATACATGATAAGTATGGGTATTGATGTTTTGAGGTTCACTAATTCTGAAGTATTAACAAATATTGATGGTGTTATTGAAACAATCCTGCAACACTTATCTTGATTTGTAAAAACTCCCTTTATCCCTCTTTACAAAAGAGGGAATCCACCTCTCCCTTTTGTAAAGGGAGATAAGAGAGGGTTTTTATTGTCCTCCCCCCATCCCCTCCAATAGCTCCGCAATCACAAAAATGCTCCCCGCCGCGCAGATAAGGTCGTTAGGTTTCGCATCCTCCATCGCCAGCCCTATCGCCTCCGCCACGCTGTCCGCTATCCTCGGCTTTACCCCTTCCTTCATAAACGCCTCCGCCAGCGTCCCTACTCCTACCGCCCGCGGGTGCTTTGACGCCACCACGATGATGTCCTTAGTAATCTTCACCGCCTCCTCCGCCATCCCCGCAATGTCCTTATCATTACCGAAGCCTAATATCAGCTTCAACCGGTTGTATTTAAAATAATCGCTCAACGCCATGCCCATCTGCATTATGGAGTAAGCGTTATGCGCCCCGTCCACCACCAGCCACGGCTTCTTCCTCAAAATCTCGAGCCGGCCGCGCCATTCCACCCTCCACATCCCCTCTACTATGTGCTTCGTCGCGATTTTCGCCCCCCGCTTACGGAGCTGTTCCACCGCCGCTACGGCATTGGCCGCGTTCTCCAACTGATGCTCTCCAACTAGTCTAATCCGCAGCTTGTATTCTCCAAGTAAGCCTTTAACCTTAAAGCTTTGCGCCTCCTGGTTATACCCCGCCCGTTCCCACGTCACGTCCTGCCCCACTCTTATAAGCCGGACTCTCTTCTCCTCGCACACCTCCTCCACAACCTTCATCGCCTCCGGGAACTGTGGCGCGCTGACCACGTCCGCCTCCGGCTTGATGATGCCGCACTTCTCTCTGGCTATTTTGGCCAGCGTATTTCCCAGCACATCCATGTGGTCCAGGCTGATGGACGTAATCACGCAAACCTCCGGGTGGATTACATTCGTCGCGTCCAGCCTTCCTCCCAAACCAACTTCCATCACCTGCCAGTCCACCTTCTCCTCCGCAAAATGCAAAAACGCCATCGCCGTAAAAATCTCGAACGTCGTTAACTGCCCCAGGTCGCCCAGTGCATTCTCCGCCTCCACGTGCGGCTGGATGGTCTCGACCAGCCTCGCCCATGCCGCTTCGTCTATGCTCTTGCCGTCAATGCGTATCCGTTCCGTATAAGAAAGCAGGTGCGGCGATGTATATAGCCCCACTTTGTACCCCGCCGACTTTAGAACAGACGCAATCATGGAAGCGGTGCTGCCCTTCCCCTTCGTCCCTGCCACATGCACCGACTTCGCATTATTATGCGGATTGCCCAGCCTGCTCAGCAGCCGTTCGATGCGCTTTATATCCCACACAATCCCCGACCGCGGCAGCCGCTCATAATCCGCGTATTTTAGTAAATAATCCAATGATTCTTGGTAATTCATCTCTATTCATTAAATATTAGCCTATCTTAACAATTAAATAAAGCGTTAATATCATTGTAGCCTCCAAATATTTGTCTAAAATATCTTTTTAGAAAGAGTAGTACTAATTTCCTAAACACTTTTTTGCATTTTGTGTGTATTTTTCCAAAAAAAAGTTGACAAACACAACCTGTAGTGGTACATTAAACAACGCCACACCACAACTTGTGGAGGGATTATTTTTTGAATTGCCCCTTCTGCGGCTATTTTGACTCCAAAGTTATAGACTCGCGTGACGTTAACGACGGCATCCGCCGCCGGCGCCAGTGCTTGCATTGTGATGCCCGTTTTACCACCTACGAACGCATGGAGCGCGCCAGTCTCTTCGTCTTAAAAAAAGACGGCCGCCGCGAGGAGTTTGACCGCGAGAAGCTTTTAACCGGCATCCGCAAAGCCTGCGATAAGCGCCCTCTCACTTCCGATGCTATAGATAAACTCGTTGACGAGATAGAATCCGAGCTTTACCAGTTGGGCGGCCCGGAGGTGCCCAGCACTAAAATCGGCGACCTCGTTATGCTTAAGTTAAAGACTACCGACCATATCGCCTACATCCGTTTTGCCAGCGTTTACCGCGAGTTTGAAGATATCACCTCGCTTAAAGAAGAAGTGGACAACCTGGCCGACCGCACCCCTTCTCCCCCCGCCGACCAGCTTCCCCTCTTCCGGCAGGATGATTCTCTCTCTAAAATTAAGTCCCAGCGTAGGCAGCGGCGATGAGTACCAGCAATCATGCCGGCAAAAAGGCTTCCCCCATCAACCGCAGCCAGATTGCGCGCATCGTCTTTGATAACGCCGCCGCTATGGGCATCCGCGACCGCAACCTCGTGGAAAAGCTGACCAGCCAGGTCATCGAGCGGCTGGAAAAAGCGCAAACTCAAGCCCTGCCCACCTTGCCCGGCATGGAGGACTTCGTGGACCGCCGTTCCCGCCAGGCTTCTCACGGCAGACTGCCCACCGAAGCCGAAATCGAAGCCATGGTCATGGAAGTCCTCAGTGCCGAAAAACCTGTCTCTGGAACCCAGCCCCAACCCGGACCAGAACCTAAAACAAAAACAGCACCGAAAGAGGAGGTAAAAGCCGCCATGAATACCGAAACCGAAATCACCACATCCAAGAACACCATTACCGCTAACGGCTTGACCGATACGGCTCGGCAGGTGCTGGAAAAGCGCTACTTAAGGCGCGACGACCAGGGCAAGGTCGTCGAGACGCCCGAAGAAATGTTCCGCCGGGTGGCTAAGGCTATTGCCGCCGCAGAACTAAATTACAATAGCAAAGCCAAGGTTAAAGACGTTGAGGACGATTTTTTTAACCTGATGTCTAGCCTGGAGTTCCTCCCCAATTCCCCCACCCTGATGAACGCCGGCAAAAAACTGGGTCAACTTTCCGCCTGCTTCGTCCTCCCCGTGAACGATTCTATGGAATCCATTTTCGACGCTGTAAAATACACCGCCCTGATTCATAAAAGCGGCGGCGGCACCGGCTTTTCTTTCTCCCGCCTCCGCCCGGAAAATGATGTTGTCGGTTCTACCGGCGGCGTTGCCAGCGGACCCGTCTCGTTCATGCGCGCCTTTGATACCGTTACTGACGTCACCAAGCAGGGCGGCACGCGGCGGGGCGCCAACATGGGCATCCTAAATATCAACCACCCTGATATTTTGAAGTTCATTTCTGCCAAACAGGATATGACTGCCCTGACGAATTTTAATCTCTCCGTGGCTCTAACCACCGAATTTATGGAGGCGGTCAAAGCCGGCTCCGATTATGATTTGATAAATCCCCACACCCAGAAACCCGTCGGACAGCTCAACGCTAAAGAGGTTTTCGATACCATCGTTAATATGGCGTGGCGCACCGGCGACCCCGGCATCGTTTTTATTGACCGCATTAATAAGTCCAATCCCACGCCCCACCTCGGCGATATCGAGAGCACCAATCCCTGCGGCGAACAGCCCCTCCTCCCCTACGAGTCCTGCAACCTGGCTTCCATCAACCTCTCCCGCATGATGAAGAAGAAGGGCAGTAACTTTGATATTGATTACAGCAAGCTGGAGCGCACGATTAAGACCGCCGTGCGGTTTTTGGATAACGTTATTGACGTTAATAAGTTCCCCCTCCCCCAGATAGAAGAGATGACTAAAAAGACACGGAAAATCGGGCTGGGCATTATGGGCTTTGCCGATATGCTCGTCATGCTCTGCGTGCCTTATAATTCTCACGAGGCATTGGAAATCGCCGAAGACCTGATGAGCTTTATTAACAAGAAATCCCTCGAGGCTTCGGTGGAGTTGGCTAAAGAGCGCGGTGTCTTCCCGGCTTTCAAAGGCAGTATCTATGACGTCGAGGACGGCCCGCAGGTGCGCAATGCTACCCGCACCACCATCGCCCCCACCGGCACTTTGAGCATGATTGCCGGCTGTTCCAGCGGCATCGAGCCTCTTTTCGCTTTAAGCTATACCAAGACCGTGCTGGACGGCACGCCCTTCGTCGAGGTTAATCCCTATTTTGAAGAGGCGGCTAAGAAGGACGACTTTTACTCCGATGAGTTGATGAAACAGCTGGCCGACGGCGAGCATTTGAGTGACATTAAAGGCGTGCCGGATAAGGCCAAGCGCCTGTTCGTTACCGCCCATGAAATCAGCCCGGAGTGGCATGTGAAGATGCAGGCGGCTTTCCAGCGCTCTACCGATAACGCCGTCTCCAAGACGATTAACTTCCCCCAGTCCGCCACCCGCGAGGACATCTCCCACGCTTATATGCTGGCTTACGAGGAAGGGCTTAAGGGCATTACCATCTACCGCGACCGCTCCCGCGATTCGCAGGTTTTAACGACGGGCAAAAAAGCGGATAAGGCTCAAGAGGCTGTACCTGCCAACCGCGCCCGGCGCGCCCGGCCCGCTGAAACCAAGGGGACCTCTACTAAAGTCAGCACCGGCTGCGGCTCGATTTATATTACCGTTAATTACGACGATAAAGGCATCTTCGAGGTGTTTTCTACGCTGGGCAAGTCCGGCGCCTGCGCCTCCGCCCAGTTAGAAGCCATCTGCCGCCTTATCACCGAAGCTCTGCGCTCCGGTGTTGATGTGGGGCAGATTGTTAAACAGCTCAGGGGCATCCGCTGCCCGTCTATCGCCTGGGAAGGTGGCAAGTCAATTCTCTCCTGCGCCGACGCTATTGCCAGCGTGCTGGAGAAGCACATTAAGGCGGGAGACGATAAGCCTAAGCTGGAGGACTACGGCCTGGCTAAGAACATGGCGGGGCAGTGCCCGGAATGCTCTAACATGCTGGTTTACTCCGAGGGCTGCTACCATTGCCCGGCCTGCGGCTACACCAAGTGCTAACAACTTAATATGCACTCATCACCATCTAGTATTGACCAGCGGTGACTTGAAATTTGTTATTCGGGGGTCTTATGTTTATTGAAGCTTATGTACAAAGACAAGAAACGGGAGTTTATAATTGAACTCCCCATTCCTCAAATCTTAGCTATTTTATTCTTCTGGTTTAAGTAAGAAAACAGAGAGGGGCTAACGTTAGCCCCTCTCCCTTTTCCCCACACCATCCCGTTGCAAAACGGGATCCAGTTATCTTTGTTTTCTCCGCTTTATAACACTAAACACCCTCCCCCTCCTTTGTCATTCTGAAGGAGTAAAACGACCGAAGAATCTCGTTTTCTCCCTTTTCCCCCAATAACCATCCCGTTGAAAAACAGGATCCAGTTATCTTTATTCTCCATGCTTTACTGTACTAAACACTATACCTGGGCTGTCATTCCAGCGCAGGCTGGAATCCATTTCGAATTCTAAACAATGATTGCTTTTCTACCATGGATGCTGGTCTTCTCCAGCATGCCAAAACCCCCTTGCCCTTTCTCCTCTCTTCCCTGTACCATATGCCTGCCGCTTTCTGTACTTTAAAAACCAAAAATATTGGATTTTTCTGAAACGAATACGAACCCCAAAACGAATCCTCGCTATTTTGAAGCTAATCTACCATAACCTTAAAAACGAAAACGCCAATTTGAACGTAAAATAAAAATTTATTTTTAAACGAATCGCTTTGACGCCTCACCTCCCCGATGTTATTATCTTCTAGGAGAATATGATGCAGCGATTACGTGTCAGGTTCAGCCGCGGGGAGGAGATTAAGTACATCTCCCACCTCGACATCATCCGCCTGTGGCAGCGGGCGCTCAACCGCGCCGGCATCGCCTTAGCCTATTCGGCGGGGTTTAATCCCCACCCGCGCATTTCATTAGCGTTAGCCCTGGCGATGGGCGTTACCAGTGAGGTGGAGCTGATGGACATCGTGCTGGACAAGTTCATTACGCCCCACGCCTTTACCGCCACCGTCGGCCAGCAGTTGCCCAAGGGCATCACCATCAGCGGCGTCTATAACACCCCCCTCACCCTCCCATCCCTGCAGTCGCAGGTACGCCAGGCGGAATACATCGTCACCATCGCCACCGATAAAAACAAGGGCGATATCGAGGCGGGGCTCAATGACCTGCTGGACAAAGAGACACTGCCCTGGCAGCACCAGCGCGATACCGGCCCGCGCAAGTACGACCTGCGCGCTTTGGTTGAAGACCTCTGGCTCATTGACTGGCGCCAGGGCTATTGCACCGTCGGGATGCGGCTGCGCTGTGATTCTTCCGGCGCGGGCAGGCCGGAACAGGTTGCCGCTGCATTAGGCTTTGAAAAATACCCCGACGCCATACACCGCAGCAAACTCATCCTCGATACGAATTAAGAGGTAGATAACAGTTGCCAATCGCGAATAAACCCTCTATCGAACAAAGAGTCCTGTCATTCATTAAAGACAACAGACTGGTCAGCCGCGGCGAAAAACTGGTGGTGGCGGTTTCCGGTGGAGCTGATTCGGTTTGCTTGATTCATATCCTGGCGGGTCTGCGTAAAGAGTTGGGGATTACTTTACACGTCGCTCATCTGAACCACCAGCTGCGCGGCAAGGATTCCGACGCCGATGCGCGCTACGTTGCCGCCCTGGCTAAAAAACTGGGCATCCCCGCCACTGTAGAATCGGAAGACGTTAAAGCCTACCAAAAGCAAAACCGCCTTTCGCTGGAAGAAGCCGCCCGCGAGGTACGCTATAGCTTTTTAGCAAAAGTGGCGGCTGAAGCGGGGTCTACTAAAGCGGCTACGGGGCATACCGCCGACGACCATATCGAGACGGTGCTGATGCATTTAGTGCGCGGCAGCGGGATGCGGGGCTTAAGGGGGCTGGCGCCGCAAAGCACTTTAAAGACAACTGCGGGCGAGTTATCTATTATCAGGCCTGTTTTAGAATTAGGCCGGGAGGAAACAGCGGCGTACTGCCGCGCCCACAAACTAAAGCCCCGGCTGGACGCAACCAATCTCTCGACGGAGCCAACGCGTAACAAAGTGCGGCTGCAATTACTGCCAATGCTGCGCCAGTACAATCCGCAAATCGGGGAGGCGCTAAAGCGTTTATCATACACCGCCGCCAGTGACTACGACTATATTGAAAAGGTGGCGCTGTGTCTGGTCGGCACCGTATATAAAAAAGAAAAAGGCGCGATAGTTATTAAAAAGAAAACGCTGCTAGAACTGCATCCGGCGTTACAGCGTCAAATCCTGCGCAGCGCCGTGGCGGAAGCGTTGGGAAGCCTTAAAGACATCGAGGCCGGGCATATTGAAGACATTATAAACGCGCTGGGAAAACCCGCCGGTAAAGTCATCGGCCTGCCCTTCGGACTGACTTTTACTATTGAATACAACCGGTACATTTTAACGACGGAATCAGAATCTCTCTGCCCCTTCTCCCCTCTCAAGGGCGAGGTGCCGTTAAACATCCCCGGAGAAACGGCGCTACCGGGCGGAGTGATTAAAGCCGCGATAGTAAAAAAGCGGGGCGGGGAAGAGGACGGTTTTACAGCCTACCTTGATTTGGAGCGGGTGGGGCAAAAGCTAACGATGCGGGCGCGGCGCGAAGGCGACCGCTTTCAGCCGCTGGGGATGCAGCAACCCAAGAAACTGAATGTCTTTATGATTGATGCCAGGATTCCGCAAAGCTGGCGCAAAAATATACCGCTCGTGGGAGACGGCAACAGGATTTTCTGGGTGGCCGGTTACCGTATTGACGAGCGCTACAAAGTAAAACCGCAGACGAAGAATATTCTCCGCCTGCGGTTCATTTCAACTAAAAACCCCGGTTAAGCCGATGGCGGCGGGGGCGGACCACTCGGTCGCGGAGGTGCGGGTGGCGGTGGGGGTTTATGCCCGGGAGCAACCGGAGGAGTGGGAGGAGTCGAGGGCTGTTGGGGAGGATATTGCTCCTGCGGCGGATACTGTTGCTGTGGATATTGTTGCTGGGGATACTGTTGCTGATACTGCTGTTGGGGATAAGGTTGAGCAGCCGTAGCCATGCGCGGTTCATCACTATATTTACGATTACTCAGCCAGTAAGATATAGCGATGATAATCGCGGCGCCTATTGCCAGGATGACGCCAAGGAGATCGCTGCTCATGTTGCCGTTGACAACCAGAACATTGAGATAGGCGAAAGCAGCGTGGAGTAATACCGCCAGCATATAGTAGCCTCCGCCACTGCCTTTGGCCATACCGTAACCGATAATAGCCGTGATGCCGATGTGGTAGGCAACCGTCCAGAAGCAAAGCCAGACAGGCAGCAAACCGGTAAATCCGGCAGCAGAAACGGCGCCCCAGGTCCAGCCGGAGCCGAAAATAATCGCTAAACTATTGAACGCCTCGAAGATGCCAAAGCCGGCACCGGCTATAGCGCCGATGGCTACCCATGTTTTAACATCGGGTTTATTACTGCCGGCGCGCCAGAATAACATCGGGATTAGCTTGGCGCCTTCCTGCACTAAGGCAATCACCACTACCAGCAATATACTCCAGAGTAAAACAGTATCATTTAAAGTAGCACCGCTAAAGGTATTGCCTAACCACTGGACGTAATAAAATTCCACCACTTTATAAATAAATGCCGTCAGTAGCACCGTTATTAAGGCGCTGGCGATAAGAGTCAGCCAGAGTCCGGGTTTCCTTAGCAGCGGTGGGCGGTGTCCAATCAGCCAAACGGCGCCAAAGACGATGGCCAGCACCAGACTCAACAGAATCATCGTGCCGCCAACCCCGTTATAATTAAACCAGGATTGTAAGTATACAGTTATTGCGTTCCAGGCCATTTTCCTCTCCTTCCTTATTTCATGTATTTAGTTATTTAAAAAAGAGAGGGGCGAATTCCCTCTCTTAATATTTGCTAAGCCACCTTGTCCTGGCGGTAGCCTTTGCCATCAATGATAACCCGCGCCTCGCCCTGCTGCCGGACTACCTCCCCCACAACCTTAGCCCCCTTGATGGCTCCAGCCAGTTTTTTCGCTTTAGCCGCCGCACAGATGACCGCCATGCCGATGCCCATATTATAGACGCGGTACATTTCTTCAGCCTCAACGTTGCCTTTTTGCTGAATAAGAGTAAAGATGGGCGGCACCGGCCACCTGGTGCTATCTAAATTTGCCGCAAGCCCTTTGGGCAATGTGCGCGGTAGGTTGCCGACGATGCCGGCTCCGGTGATGTGCGCCAGGCCCTTAATATCGGGTAGGTGGGGCTTGAGCGGTTTATAGTAGCAGACGTGCGTTTTCATCAACGCCGCGCCTACCGAGCCGCCAAGCCCGGGGTAACTTTTACTTAAAGCCGCCTTAGTCTCGCCGAAGATTTTACGCGCCAGCGTATAACCGTTGGTGTGGAGGCCGTTGGAGGGTAAAGCAATAATGGCGTCGCCGGCTTTAATGTCCTTCCCCAGCATTATCCTATCTTTTTCTACGACGCCGACAATTACCCCGGCGAGGTCGAAATCATCGCCGTGATAAACATCGCGCAGCTCGGCGGTCTCGCCGCCGATTAAGGGGCAGCCGACTTCTTTGCACGCCGCCGCCAGGCCTTTGCCCATCGCCACAATCCTCTCCGGCACCACTTTACCAATGCCGATATAGTCAAGGAAAAAGAGGGGCGATGCGCCGCAAGTGAGGATGTCATTAACGCAGTGGTTGACGATGTCAATTCCAATGGTATCGAGCTTGCCAATGGCAAGGGCGATTTTGTTCTTGGTGCCGAGGCTGTCCACGCTGGAAACCAGCACCGGATTTTTGTAACCCTTTAATTCATAGAGCCCGCCGAAGAATCCTATGCCGCTTAAAACCTGCGGGCCTAATGTAGCGCGGGCGTACTTGCCGAGTTGGGAAATGGCTTTAGCTTTGAGGCCGATATTGACGCCGGCGGCAGCATAGGTTTTTTTCAAGTCGGAACCTCATTTAAAGAAGTACGTTATGCCTAAGAATAGCAGATATTTGAGATGGAGTGCAACTAAAATATTGACATCGCCGGGCGGGGGCGACTAGCATGGTAATACTATGCCGCAAAGATACTTTGGGCAGCAGATAGAGGTTGTCACGAAAGGTGGGGAGAAAGAGGCAAAAACACCCGTCTCTTTTACCTTTGAAGGGCGAGAGTACATCATCACTGAGGTTGTTGAGTTGTGGCATGATTCCGGCTTCGGGAACAGCGAGACGAGTAAAACCTGGCGGTCAAGGCACCACCGCAGCTACTACCGTGTAAAAACAACCGAGGGCGATGTTTACGAAATATACTTTGACCGCGGCACCAACCTGAAACACCCTGAATTCAGAAAGTGGTATATCACGCAGAAGCTCTAGAACCCAATATTGCATGAATTAAAGAATTATCATAGAATTAAAGGCGTTGAGGCGACGTGGCCAAGTGGTTAAGGCGGGGGTCTGCAAAACCCCTATTCGGCGGTTCGAATCCGCCCGTCGCCTCCAAATTTTTGTAAAATAAAAAGGCTGCCGATTAACGGCAGCCAGTTCTTTTTATATCCAAACTTTCTCTAATGCTTGCTGTGCTTGGAGAGTTGGCTTTCTTCCTGGCTGAACAGCACCGGCTCCAGCTCGTCTTCGTAAACCACGATTTCCTTTTGTTCCTTGCCTACTTTTACGTGATAAATAAAAAACACTTGGCCGGTACGCAGGCTGATGTAATAGTAATCGGCGATTTCACCAATCGTGCCGGCGTAGGCGTTAACGTCGTATTCACGCTTGGTTACGCCTTTTTCATCAACAGGTTTAATGGCTACCTGTTGCCCCTTAATATATCTGGGCCGGATTTCGTTCGGTTGCATCATTTGCGCATGATAATACGAAAATACGAATTTGTCAATAGGCGACATAAATGTTGCGGAAACACACTCATTCTGAAGGTTTTTTAACTTGACAGTTGCAAATCAAAAACCTACAATAATGCTAACATTGAAAATCAAGCTTAACCTTCATAAGGAGGTACGCATAAGCTAAATATATCTGCCACGGTTTTTAGGTAAAAATTTCATAAATTATGGAGGTACAATTTGGACTTTAGCAATTTAGAATTTAAGTTCGTTCCCAAACCCGATCTTCTACTAATAATCGTAAGCGGTGTGCTCTTTATTACAATATTCCTGCCCTGGTGGTCATGGGGTGGATATACGTCTTTCGGTTACAATTATCCCGGATGGTCGGTCAACGGCTTCCATAACGGCGGGATTCTGACCTTCATGATGTGTCTGGTCGGTATTGCCGCGTCGTTCCTCGATTCACAGAAAACCAGGGGAATAATGGGCATGGGCGCCGGGATACTGGCGGTGCTGGGCACGATTATTTCACTGGCTACTCTCAGCGGAGCCGGCATCGGCTTCGGAATGATTATCGCAATTATCGCTTCGGTAGCCCTGGGCGTCGTCGGTTATATGATTTACCGCAAGTCGCAGGGCTTAAGCACCTGGGGTTCGTCCGGCGGAAAGACTCCTCCAGCACAAATGCCTCCGTCCCAGACTCCCCCTGGGCAAACTCCTCCTCCGGCCGGTCCTTCGGCTCCTCCACCCCCGCCACCCCCACCACCTAGATAAAATATATATATGAAGATATCAAACACGGCAGACGGCTTAACCGCCCCACTGCCGTGTTTGTTTTTCCGGTAGCTTTTAAACGCCTTGACACAACCAGTTCAAGCTCCTACAATTAACTATCAATAAAGCACTATTCAGGAGGTGTTAAAGTGAAACGCGTTGAACCGATAGCGGTAATATTTCTTACTATTATCACACTGGGCATATATGCTCTAGTCTGGTTCGTCAGCACTAAAGACCAGATGAACTCCCTCGGAGCAAAGATACCCTCCGCCTGGCTTATCATAGTCCCTATAGTCAACTTTTACTGGATGTGGAAATTCTGCGAGGGCGTGGAATACGTAACCAGCAAGAAAATGGAAGGCGTAATGGCATTTATTCTGTTATGCCTGCTGGGCTTCATCGGGATGGCGATTGTACAGGACAGCCTGAACAAAGTGGCAGGCCAACCCGCGCAGCAAAGCTATCCCCGACAAGCACAGCAGACTCCTCAATATACCCAGGCGCCTCAACAGCAGTACAATCCCCCCGCTGCTTCAACACCCCCGCCGCCCCCTTCGGCGTCACCCAAGCCACCCAACATCCCTCCCCCGCCAAAGTCGTTTTAACAATTTAGAATAATTTTTAAGAATAAGCACGGCAGCCGGTGCAAGAAACCTCTGCCGTGTTTGTTTTTAAGCAATTAAATCCTTGACACCCTGCCCACCGCAACCCTAAAATTACATGGTACGCGCCGGGATGGCGGAATGGCAGACGCAGCGGACTTAAAATCCGCCGGAGAAATCCTTGTGGGTTCGACTCCCTCTCCCGGCACCAAAAGGATAGAATATGC
>JAQTMM010000024.1 GCA_028714335.1 Dehalococcoidales bacterium | reverse complement strand
TCGTTTTAAAGATTGTAGCCACATCCACCACGCTGGGCAGCGGCGGCAGCGGCGGCATCTTTGCGCCCAGCCTGTTCATCGGGGCGATGCTGGGGGCGGCGGTCGGCGCCTTCTTCGGGCACTTCTTTCCCGATATTACGGCGGAGGCCGGGGCTTACGGTTTGGTGGGCATGGCGGCGGTTTTCTCCGGCGCGGCGCGCGCGCCCTTCTCCGCTATCTTGATTATCTTTGAGATGACAGGCAATTACTCTATCATTTTGCCATTGATGACCGCCGTAGTTATCAGCACGCTGGTCAGCCGGGCGATACGGCGCGAGAGTATTTATACCATTAAGCTATTGCGCCGCGGCGTTAACCTGGAGCAGGAAGAACTCGGCGACGTTCTGCGTACCACCACTATCCGCGAGGCGATGACCCGCAATTTCCCCACCCTCCCACCGGATATGAAGATAGGCCAGTTGATTAAGACCTTCCAGAAAACCCCTCACCACGGCTTCCCCGTTGTGGACAAGAAGAAAATGCTGGTGGGCGTGCTGACGGAAAGCGATATCGCCCACTATCTGGAAACAGCCTACAGCAAGAGCAACCTCACCGCCAGCGATATCGTCGCCAGAAATCCCCTCGTCGCCTACCCCGACCAGTCCCTTGCAAGGCTGCTGGACGCTATAGAAGCCTCCGAGGCGCGTATCCCCGTTATCAGCCGGGAAACCAAAAGGCTGCTCGGTGTCGTCGGCCGCCACGAACTCATCAGCATCTATCGTGAAAAGACCAAGCATAAGCTGTCCACCGGCCCGCGCCGCCCTAAATCCAAGAAAAAGGGCTTTTGGGGGCTATAATTCATGTTCATCCTTGACAACTTTGTGTAATAAGGATATTATCTGAACTAGATAAGTACTTCTACTTAAAATAGGACACGTAGTTATACCTGTTAACTTATTATTTTGGACATGAAATTGTGGTTTTTGAGCTTAGCACTAGCGTGAAATAATCGGTTAAAAACCGTCCCTTTTGTTTCTGTCTGGAGAGCCCTCATAACCATTAATCATCTAAAGAATTGAGATACAACTATGTGGAAAACCAGTGAAATCGGTCACTCGCAGGTAGAGCAGGCAACCAAGCAGCTCCTGCCCCCCTGCCAGATTAAGTGCCCCATTAATGAAGACATTCAGCGCACTAACGTATTAATCTCGCTGCTGCCGGACACCAATGAAGCCGCCAGGGACGGCATCATCCAGATTGGTGAATACCTCTACGAGCGCAATCCATTCTTCAACATCTGCGGCTACATCTGCGGGCTGTGCGAACTTGAGTGCAATTACAAAAACGAGGGCGGAGCGATACGCCGCCGTCTTTTAAAGCGCTTCCTCTCTGATACCTACACCCCCTACCTCAATGAAAAGCCGGAAGTGAACATCGTCAAAGACCGCGAGAACGTGGCGGTTATCGGCGGTGGCCCCAGCGGCCTGATGGCGGCCTTCAACCTGACCCGGCAGGGCTACCGGGTGACTATATTTGAAGCCAGCCAGCGCCTCGGCGGCGCTTTATGGCTGGTGCCGGAATACCGCCTCCCGCGTAAAGTCCTGCAAACCACCGTGGAAAACCTTGTCCGCATCATGGGCATCGACGTCAGGTACAATACCAAATTTGGCGAGGGCAGGACGACCGTGAACCGTCTTATCAGCGACGGCTTCAAAGCCATCTTCATCGCCAAAGGCACTCCCAACGCCCGCCAGCTTACCTTTGGGAAGGACGTTGTTGAAGGGCAGGACCTTTCCGGCGTTATGTACGGGCTAGACTTCCTCTACGAAGTCAGCCACGGCAACATCCCGCCGGATTATTTTAAGGACAAGAAGATTATCGTTATCGGCGCCGGCAACGTCGCCTTCGATTCCGCCCGCACGGCGCGGCGGCTGGGCGGCGAGGTTTCTATCGTCTGCCTTGAGCGCGAAGACAAGGAACACCGCGATGGCATACCGGCGGATGAAGATGAAATCCGCGGCGCGTGGGAAGAGGGCATCAAGATATATGCCTCTCGCGGCGTCCGCAAAATCAGCGGCAAGAACGATGAATTCGAGGGCATCACCTGCCCCCTCTGCACCCAGGTTTATTGCGATACCGGCTTCAACCCGGAATTCGATACTAATAACGAAATTGAGCTGAACGGCGATGTCGTTATCGTCACCATCGGGCAGGCGCCGGATTTAGAACTTTTAAAGAAGGAAAACCTCCTCGACCACCGCGGCCGGCTGGCGGTTGACCCCCACACCCTGCAAAGCCAGATTAATCCGTCGGTATTCATCGGCGGCGACGTCCGCCGGGTTGGGTTCATGGTCGAGGCTATGGAAGAAGGTATTAAAGCCGCCGAATCTATTAATAAATACCTCAACGACGAAGACCTTAAAGTCGCCTCTAAAGACTACGAGGCTTTCGGCCTGCCGGAACGCCCCTATTATAAAATAGCCACCGAGGTCTTGTGGATTCCCCCCGAACAGCGCCTGCACTTCCAGATGTTTGAAAAAGGCCTGACGCTCAAGGAAGCCATTACTGAAGCCAAACGCTGCGCCACGTGCGGGCCCTGTGTTTCCTGTAAAGCCTGTATCTCCATAGGTTTTGAAAAATCGCTTTACGCCGTACAGGTTGATAAGGAGAGATGCAGCGGCTGCGGAGCCTGTGTTTACGCCTGCAATTACGAATCCGCCCGGCTGATTATGAAGGACGGCCGGTTGATATCGGATACCGACATGTTCCGGTGCAAATCGTGCGGCATGTGCGTGGCGGCGTGCGCCTCCAACGCCCGGAAAATGGTGGACGACCAGACCGCCGAGAAAATTAAAAAAGCTTACGCGGAATTGAAATAAATATATGAATAAACCTAAGATTGTCTGTTTCTCATGTAAATTCAGCTGGAGCTACCTGGCTGACGAATCAAAATTAGCCGCCGAAATCAGTAACTGGATACCCATTATCTGCGCCGGTAAAATCGACGCCGAATATTTGGTGGACGCTTTCCTGCACGGCGCCGACGGCGTTTTGATTCTCGGCTGCCCGGAGGGCGACTGCCACTATCAGGACGGCAACATCGAGACGAAAAAGCGGCTGGCCCTGTTGCGGCAGGCGCTGGCGGTCTATAACATTGAGCCGGAGCGCATCAGGCTCGTCCTTGCCCGCGACCCGGAAGGTAAAGATATCCCCGGGCATATTGAAGAAATGGCTAAAGCCATCGGCCAACTTGGTAAAATAAAGACGGCTAAAGCCTAATTTGGAGGATGTGTGACAGGAAAACCTAAAGTAGCGATTTGCTGGCTGGGCGGCTGCGGTGGCTGCGACGAAGCGGTGGTAGATTTAAATGAAGTTTTATTGACCGTGGCAGACGCCGTGGATATCGTGCTCTGGCCCATCGCGCTGGATTTTAAATACGACCATGTTAAAGCCATGGCCGACGGCGAAATTACCTTAAGCATTATCAACGGCAACGTCCGCAACTCCGAACAGGAAGAGGTTGCCAAATTATTAAGAAAGAAATCGCAAATCGTACTGGCTTTCGGCGCCTGCGCCTGCTTCGGCGGTACGCCGGGCATGGCGAATTTCCGCTCTAAAGAAGATATTTTCAACTGGGTGTATAAAGACGCCCCCACGGTGAATAATCCCAATGGCGTTTTCCCCCAGCCCGTCTCCAATGTGGACAAGAAGGAACTGACGCTGCCGGCTTTCCACGAGTCGGTTAAATCCCTGAACCAGGTGATTGATGTTGACTACTACCTCCCGGGCTGCCCGCCGCCTACCGACCTCATCGCTCATGCTGTGACGGCGACGCTGGAAAATAAACTGCCGATGAAAGGCTCCTCCCTGGCCCCCCATAAAGCTTTATGCGATTCCTGCCCGAGGAATTCCACCAAACCCCAGAAGATTAAACTCACGGAAATTAAACGCATCCACGAGATTGAAGCCAAGCCGGATATCTGCTTCCTCGCCCAGGGTGTTTTATGTATGGGCATCGCTACCCGGGACGGCTGCGGCCACAACTGCATTGATATTAACCTGCCCTGCCGCGGCTGCTTCGGGCCGGTTGAAGGCGTTAGGGACGCCGGTATTAAGATGATTTCTACTTTAGCCGCGATTATCGACGCCGAGACCGATAAAGATATTGAAAAAATCACCGAACAAATTATTGACATGGCGGGCTACAACTTCCGCTTCTCGCTGCCCTCGTCAATGTTCGGCTCGTTAAAGAACCCAGAGTAAAGCAAGGAGAATAACTTGGTAACCAAAATTACAGTCAACCCCATCACCAGATTAGAAGGGCACGGGAAAATTGATATTTTCCTTGACGATAAGGGTAACGTTGCCGATGCTTTCTGGCAGGTGGTTGAACTGCGCGGCTTTGAACGGTTTTGCATCGGGCGCCCGGTGGAGGAAATGCCCCGTATCGTCGCTAATGTCTGCGGCGTTTGCCCCACCCCCCACAACATGGCGGCGACCAAAGCCCTGGATAAAATCTACAGCGTAGAACCCACGCCGGCCGCCAAGCTGGTGCGCCAGCTTCATTACAACGCTTTTTATGTAGAAGACCATCTGGTCCATTTCTTCTTCCTCTCCGCGCCGGACTTCATCGTCGGCCCCAATTCCGACCCGGCGGTACGCAATATCTTGGGCGTGCTTAAGAACGCCGGCGCCGATATCGTTAACCAGGTCATTGATATCCGCAAGCGCAACCGCGACATTATCCGCCTCGTCGGCAGCAAAGCACCCCACCCCGAAGGCGGCCTGCCCGGCGGCGTCTCCCGCGGCGTAACCGAAGAAGAACGCAAGTGGATTAAGAAAACGGCGGTTGATACCGTTGAATTTTCTAAGTTCGCCATCCAGCTTTTTAAGGACGTCGTCTTGAAAAACAAGAGCAACCTCGACCTTGTGCTTAACGACGCTTATAAGCTGGACACTTATTATATGGGGATGGTTGACGATAAGAACCGCGTCAGTTTTTACGACGGCACCCTGCGGGTCGTTGATTCCAAGGGCAAAGAGTTCGCCAGATTCGACCCGTGCGATTATCTCGACCACATCGCCGAATGGGTAGAGCCGTGGACATACGTTAGACTGACCTACCTGAAAAAACTCGGCTGGAACGGCCTTAAAGACGGGCCCGGCACCTCGCTTTACCGCGTGGGGCCGCTGGCGCGCCTTAACGTGGCCGACGGCATGGCAACGCCCCTGGCGCATAAGGAATACGAGGCGATGTTCGACATTCTCGGCGGCAAACCGGCGAGCCATACGCTGGCTTACCACTGGGCAAGGCTTATCGAAACGCTACAAGCCGCCGAGACTTTAGTGCAAATCGCCAACGACCCACAGTTGACGAGTAAAGACATCCGCAATATGAACCTCAAGCTAAAGAAGGAGGGTGTCGGCGCTATAGAAGCCGCCCGCGGCACGCTGTTTCACCACTATAAAACCGACGACCGCGGCATCATGACCGAGGCTAATTTACTGGTAGCCACCCAGCACAACGCCGCCCCTATTTGCCTTTCTGTTAAAAAAGCCGCCCAGGGATTTGTTAAGGGCCCGGATATTAAAGAGGGTATGCTGAATATGGTGGAGATGGCTTTTAGAGCCTACGACCCCTGCCTTTCCTGCGCCACCCACTCCCTGCCCGGCCAGATGCAGCTAACCGTCAATATCCGTAACCCGCGCGGCGAGTTGCTGAACTCGGTTAGCCGTTTCTAGATTAACGTAGTTAAACCTAACAAAAAAGCCCACCGTTTTTGGTGGGCTTAATTTTTCTTGGTAGCGGGGGTTGGATTTGAACCAACGACCTCCGGGTTATGAGCCCGACGAGCTACCACTGCTCTACCCCGCGTCGAGACGCAACTTTAAGTATATCTTTTAAAGTTAAAGAGTGTCAAGCTTCGGGGCGAGGCGCAAAACCCCACCCCGATATCATTTCAACTTACTTCTGCGCTTCGGCCGCGGCGGCGCGCTTGCGGTGGTCTTCCAGGAAGCGGCGGGCAAATCTATCGCGCCCCAGAACCAGGTCGGCGGAAAGAACTGCGGGCAGAACTTTGGCCGCGTCGGCGATAAGGGCCGTGCCGCCGGCGTCAATAACCATGGCAATCCAGGCGTTGTTCAATATCGCGCGGTCCGGCATGCCGAAGGAGATATTGCTGGCTCCCATCGTCATGTTCAGCCCGATTTCCGTGCGTATCTGGCGCAGCGCCGCCAGAACATCCTTAGCCGCTTTCGGCTCGGCGCCGATGGCGTAGGTCATGACGTCAATAATAATGTCTTCCTTGGGGATGCCCATCTTCGAGCAGGCTTCCACGATTTTGTAGGTAATTTCCACGCGCCGTTCGGTGCTCTTGGGAATGCCGTTGTCGTCCTGGGCAAGCCCGATGACCGCCGCGCCGTACTCTTTGATAAGCGGCAGGACGCGCTCCAGCTTGGCTTTTTCACCGCTGATGGAATTGACCAGCGGTTTGCCCTTATAAACCTTCAATCCGGCTTCCAGTGCGTCTGAATTGGGGCTGTCGATGCACAGCGGCACGTCAACCGTGTCCTGGATAATTTTAATGGCTTCGGGGAGGAGTTTAACGTCATTCACGCCCGGGGCGTTAACGTTGCAGTCCAAAATGGTGGCTCCGGCGGCAACCTGTTCGAGCGCTTCTTTCTTCACGAGGGAAAGGTCGCCGGCCTTTAAAGCCTCGGCCAGCTTCTTTTTGCCGGTCGGGTTAATGCGCTCGCCGATGATTGTCGTCTGCCGGTCGTAGGAAATGATAACTTCTTTAGTCGGGGTTGTTACTTTTGTATCCATATTTACATACTCCTGATTTTATTTGTATTCACCGTGTTTTGTGGCGGTTGGCTGATTATCCTATCTATTATGCCTCATAATTTACTCCACTACATCCGCCAAAATGCTGAATGATTCCGCGCTTTAAGGGAAAAGGGGTGAGGAATATCCCCCTGCCCCTAATACTTCCCGTATTCTTTAGCAGCGTCGAACATCGCGTGGAGGTTTTCCACCTTGCCCTTATCAATGCTGGCAGCGGCGCTTAGGATGTAGCCCCCGCCCGCCTTGCAGGTCTCGATGAGCTTGCGGCAGCCCTCTTTAACGTCCTTTTCGGTGCCGGTAATCATGATGGAGACGGGCAGGTTGCCTACGATGCAGTTCTTCTGACCGACCGTCCGTTTGGCGTGTTCCATATCCATGTACTCGAAGTACCACACCATCGAGGCTTTGGGCATATCCTGGATAATCTCCAGGCGGGGTATATAGTTGCCTTCGGCAAAGGGCATGGGGACGAGCCCCTCGTTGATAATTCCGAGCAGTAGCCGCTTAAAGGTTGGCCAGTAGAAAGTCTCGAAGTGCTTGGGCGACATGAAGCCCTTTTCGCCCTTATGCAGCGGCATCATTAGTATCGGCGATAGTGAATACTCGGCGGCGTCCACCGCTTCTTTAATCATTATCGGCAGCAGTCTTTCCATAGCTTCATGGAGTTTTTGCGGCTGGCGGAAGATGTCCGTCATAATGCCCTGCGTGCCGCGCAGGAAGTCCGTCAGCATATCGAACGGTGCGCCGGAAAAGCCGCTGCCCGCAAAGGACGGATAGCCTTCGGAAAGCGTTATCTGGCTAACCTCGCGGACCATCTTCATCCACTTGTTCATCTCGGCGCCGGCTTCCCATATTTTCTTGAACATCGCCTGCATCTCCGGGGTTGACAGAGCCGGCACAGTCCCAATGGGCAAGCCAATCATCGGGTTGAGGTGGATAAAGTCCTTCAGCGGTTCAAATACATCGGCCTGGCGGGGCATAAAGACCCGCAGCCAGAAATCGGTGGGGTCCTGAATCAGGTGGTCGTATTCGTCGCCCTTCATGTACTCTTTTTCCACGAACTGGTAGGAAGGCACGTCTTTAGCCAGACCGTGCCCCGGCCACTTATGCATGTTGTGCCCCAGTATCTCCAGCGCTTTAGCAGGGAGGACCAATCCCGGCCCCCCGAAGCTGTCCATATCGCCGAAGTCGTACATGAACTTCAGCCAGGCTTTTTTCTGCTTTTCGTAATCATACATCACCGTGTGCAGGTCGTACCCGGCATAGTAAGCCGGAAACCATCCCACCGGTAGATTGCAGGGGACGCGGTCGCCCTCTTCCAGGTTGATGGCTTTGATGTACCGCCCGACCCTGGTCTTGTACGCCTGCTCGGCTTCTTTATTCTTGAACTTAACGCCCGGCGCATCCAGCCAGCGCTTGAACCTTATCTGTCTCTTCTGGTCGGGGGTTAGTTCTTTCCAGTTAGCAATGCCTTCCATAATTCACCTCCGGTGTAAATAACGAACAGTTGTTTATTATTATTTTAGGGGAAGTTTGAGGCTATTTGCCCCCTCCCCTAGTATTTCCCGTACTCTTTAGCCGCCTCCATCATGGCGCGGAGGTTCTCCGGCTGCGCCATGTCGTATGTGGAGCCGCCCGTTAAAATATAGCCCCCGCCCGGTGCGCAGGTCTCGATGAGTTTGCGGCAGTATTCCTTCATCTCCGCCGCCGTCTTGGTGTAAGCAATGGACACCGGCACGTTGCCGGCAATACAGGATACTTTACCGACTGTTTTCTTGGCGTTGGCCATATTCGTCTGGTCGAACATCCAGGCAACGGCGCCCTTGGGCATGTTGGAAATATATTCCAGCCGCCGGTTATAAGCGCCCTCCGCCACCGGGTAAGGTATCAGCCCTTCCTCCACCATCATCAGCAGTTCGCGTTTAAAGGTCGGCCAGTAAAACACCTCGAACTGCTTGTCGGACATAAAGGTGTCGTCGCCCTTATGCAGGGGCATCATAATCACCGGGCAGTCGGCGGCGTCCGCCATCGCCACAGCGCCGTCAACCAGCTGCGGGAGGACGAACTCCATTGCCTCGTGTATCTTGTCCGGTTGGCGGAACATGTCCATAACGATGCCCTGCGTGCCGCGCAGATTATCGGCAAAAACATCGAACGGCGCTACGGCCAGCCCCCCCCTAAAGACCGGGAAGCCCCTGGCGGCGGCGCCCATGGTAGTTTCCGCCGTGGCTTTGCCCCATGCCGGCAGTTCCTTGCTGGCTTCGTTGATGGCTTTAAACAGCTTCTGGAATTTAGGATTAAGGCACATCGCCATCAAACGCTGGGGCAGTCCCTGGTAAGAAGCGAACGAGCGTTCGTCTTTAAAAGGCTCGAAGACGCCCGTCGTGCGCGGTAGTAATTTTCGTAACTGAAAGTCGAAGGGGTCTTTCATAAACAGGTCGTATTCGTCCGCCTGCATATATACTCCTTCGACGTACTGGTAGGAGTGAGCATTGTCGGGCAAGCCGTGTCCCGGCCACTTCATCGTGCGGACTTCCATTAACTCATTGACCCTTGCCTGGAAGAACAGCGTGCCGTCAAAAGAATCGGAGTCGTACTCGTCCACGAACTTGAGCCAGACCTTTTTCATCAGCTTCGGGTCGTACATGACTTTTTTCAGGGGGACGCCGGCGTTCTTGGCGGGATACCAGCCGGTGGGAATCATGCAGGGGACGCGGTCGGGGATTTCCATCTTCGCGGCCTTGGACAAACGCGTAGCGCGCGCTTTATAGCCTTCCGCCGCCTCTTTGCTGACGAATTCAATGCCCGGGGCGCTTATCCAGTGATTTAAGCGTAATTCCCGCTTTTGCTGCCAGGTCAGGTCTTTCCAGTTGTCCGGTCGAGTAAACATGGTAGGCCCTCCGATGCTTATTTCTTATAAACGCCGTACTTTTTGGCGGCGTCCATCATGGCTTTAAAGTTCTCCATCTTGCCATGGTCGCAGCTGGCGCCGCCGGCCAGGATATAACCGCCGCCGGGGGCACAGTCCTCGATGAGCTGTTTGCACTTTTCGGTCACCTGCTGCACGTTGCCGGTAATCATCACCGAGGTTGGCACGTTGCCCACGATGCAGCTGACTTTACCCAGTATCCGTTTGGCTTCTTTCATGTCCGTCTGGTCGAACCACCACATGACGCCGCTGGGCGGCGTATCCGTAATCTGCTTTAAGCGGGAGGTGTATTTCCCCTCCGCAAAAGGCATCGGCACCAGGCCTTCTTCAATCATGGCCAGCAGTATGCGGCGGTAAGTGGGCCAGTAAAACTCCGCGAACTGCTTATCGGACATGAACATGTCGTCGCCCTTGTGCAGCGGCATGATGCAAACGGGGCTATCGGTCATCGGGAAGTTTTTAATAACCGTTTCCACCACCAGGTTAAGGTACCATTCCATCGCCTCGTGGATTTTCTTGGGCTGGCGGAACATATCGCGCACGATGCCGTGCGTGCCGCGTAAGGCGTCGGCAAAATGGTCGAACGGCGCGCCCGCCATCATCCCAAAACCGCCGAGCGGAGGATAGCCGTGCGCCCTAACATAGTCGCGGATTTCCAGCTGGGCATCCATGTGTTTTTTCTGTTCTTTAGTCATGGATTCCAGCTTCTTGGTAAGGGCGGCTATTTCCGGATTCGCCATAATGGAAATAAAGGTCGTCGCCCCCAGCATGCCGTGCATCGGCGGCAGGTTTTTAAATGGGGCAAAAACATCCGAGGTGCGGGGCAGCATGACGCGCAAGTTAAAATCGCTGGGGTCGCGCATGTATAAATCATACTCGTCGGCCATCATGTACTCGCCTTCGACGAATTCATTCATCCGGGCGGTGACGGGCAAGCCAAGCCCGGGGAGTTTCTGCTGCTTGGAGGGGAAGGTTTCGGCGATACGGCCGGATGGAACAAATGACGGCCCGCTGAAGGTGTCCATATCCCCGAATTCCTTGATGTACTTCTTCCAGATTTCATTGCCTTTTTTGTAGTCGTACATCAACTCGTGGAAGCTGGAACCAGCCCAGTAGGCCGGGTAGTTTCCGTGCGGTAGCATTACCGGCACACGGTCGGCCTCCTCCAGTTTTATCGCTTTAATGAAACGGGTGACGCGCTGTTTATAAAGCTCCTCGGCTTCCTTGCTGACGAATTTAACATCCGGCGGATTTAACCACCGCTCGAAGCGCGCTTCCCGTTTTTCCTGCCAGGTCATGTCTTTCCACTCTTTAGTCTGCGGCATGATTGATTACCCTCCTTATTATTTCCAGGGTCGGGTGTTGGGGGCAAATGTAATTCGAGCCTCAAAACTTTTTATTTCGAGGCTCGTTTTTTACCTTACTTGTAATATCCGTATTCCAGACCGGCTTCAACAACGGCGTGCAGGTTCTTGGGGTCGCACTTGTCAATGCCGGAACCCAGCGCCAGTATGTAGCCGCCGCCCGGCGCGCAGGTCTCGATGAGCCACTTGGCGTACTCTTTAATTTTTTCCGGCGTCTGGGTGTAAAGCATTGCCGCCGTAACGTTGCCCGCGATGCAGGCGGAGTTGCCCAGGATTTTCTTGGATAAAGCCATATCGGTCTTCTCCATCGTCCAGATGACGCAGGACTTGGGTAGTTCGCTGATAATCTTCAGGCGCGCCTCGTTATAAGAGCCGTCGATAATCATCATCGGCACACAGCCCTCGTTAACCACACCGAGGATTAGCTTGCGGAAGGTGGGCCAGTAGAATTTTTCAAACTGCGGGACGGACATAAAACTGTCGGCTCCCTTATGCATGGGCACGAAGACGATGGGGCTGCGGGCCATATTGACCATGCCCACCGTGGATTTGATGCTGTTATCAGCTATAATCTCTAAAGATTCCAGGAGTTTTTCCGGCTGGCGGAACATATCCTTAACGACGCCCGACGTCCCGCGCAGCATATCCGCTACGGTGTCAAAGGGCGCCAGCATCACGCCGCCCATCAATGGCGGGAAGCCACGCTTTAAACTTTCCTGGGCGCATTCCATCATCACCTTCTGGTATTTCACGTTTTCGTCGCTGGCTTCCATGATAGCTTTAAAAAGCTTTTTAAAATTGGGGTCCTGGCACATCATCATCAGGCGCTCGGGCAGGCCCGAATAAGAAGAAAGGGACGGGATGTTGGCCAGAGGCGCAAAGGCGCCCCAGGTGCGTGGTGTGAACTTCCGCAGCCCGAAGTCGAAGGGGTCCTTCATAAACAGGTCGTATTCATCGGCCTGCATATATTCCTTTTCCACAAAATTGTGCATGGTGGAGGTCTTGGGTAAACCATGACCGGGCCAGGCGTTGACCTTGTAATCTAAAAGTTCATAAACCCTGGCGGCAAAAAAACCCGGGGCGTCGGCGGAGTCCTGTTCATAGTCCTCAAGAAATTTTATCCAGTCGGGTTTTATCAGGGAATAATCATAAAGGACGTCGTAGAGAGTATGGCCGTTATTATATGCTACAAAGGAGTTGGCTGCCAGATGCATCGGGACGCGGTCCGGAATCTCCATCTTGATGGCTTTTATCATCCGCGTCAGGCGCTCTTTATAGAGCTTTTCCATGGCTGGCGAGATTGGGGCGGCGGGAGTGAGCCACTTCTTGAATCTTTCTTCGCGTCGTTCCTGCCAGGTCATCTCCGACCATTGCTTTTCCATCCTGAACCTCCAAAAATAGCGGTCTTAACCGACAGGCATTCCCTTACCAACCTTTAATGGTGCGGAAATGCCTGATGCCAGTTAAAACGCCTTATTATTTTATCTTGAGTATTACTTGTAAACGCCGTATTCTTTTACCGCCGCCATCATGGCGCGCAGGTTTTCCGGATTGCCATCATCAACGTTGGCGCCGCCGGCTAAAACGTAACCGCTGCCGGGGGCACAGCCATCGATGAGTTTCTTGCAGTGTTCTTTAACCTGCTGCGGCGTGCCCGTCATGATTAATGAGGTAGGCACGTTGCCGACGATACAGAGCTTGTCGCCGATTTTCTTTTTGGCTTCAAAGATATTCGTCTGGTCGAAGTACCAGGCAACCGAGCCCTTGGGGAAATCCCCGATGATATCCAGCCGGTTGTTATAGCTGCCCTCGGCAAACAGAATGGGGAAGATGCCTTCGTTGATAAACGCCATCACAACCTTGCGGAAGGTCGGCCAGTAAAAGGTCTCGTACTGCTTGGGGGACATGAAGCTGTCGGCGCCTTTGTGCAGCGGCATGATAATAGTGGGCGCCGTGGCGTTAGCCACCGATGCTATCGTTCCCGCGATTGCGATGGGGGCTATTCTCTCCATCGCTTCGTGCACCTTCTGCGGGCGCTGGAACATATCCATCATTACGCCCTGCGTGCCGCGCAGCGTATCGCCCAGGGTATCGAAGGGGGCTTTAGCCAGACCGCTCATAATCCCCGGATATCCCATTGCCAGCGATTCCGCGGCAACCTCGCCGACGGCCATAATCCATTTCATCGTCTCGTTGCCGGCTTCCATGAGTGCTTTAAAGCCGGCCTGTATTTCCGGATTGCCGAAAGGTAAAAAGGTCGCTGTGGCTATTTCTTCAAAGCTGGTCCAGGGCGGCAGGCCGCTGAAAGCCTTAAACGCCCCGAAAATCCTCGGTAAATAAGTGCGCAGCCAGAAGTCTGACGGGTCGCGTATCAGCGCGTCGTACTCGTCGGGCTTCATCCACTCGCCTTCCACCGCCTGGTAGGAAAGCGTCGTCTTGGAAAGCCCGTGCCCCGGCCACTTATACAGCTTATAGTCCATGATATCCAGCGCCCGTCCCGGCGGGACGAGGGCTGGAGGCACGTAGGTATCGGCGTCCATTTCATGCAGCAGCTTGCGCCAGGCCATCTTCATCTTGTCGTAGTCATACATGACCTCGCCAAGGTTCGTGCCGGCATAGGCTGCCGCATAAAATCCCGTAGGAATTATGCAAGGCACTCTATCTGGTTTCTCCAGGGTGAATGCCTTGATAAACCTGGTTACTCGTTCTTTATATACTTTCTCTGCTTGTGCGTTGGCAAAGGTGACACCCGGCGGAGAAAGCCAGCGCTCGAATCGTTTGGCGCGCTTTTCTTCCCAAGATAACTCCGCCCATGCCTTGTCCATTTACTCTACACCGTACCACTTTTTGGTGAGAGCCACTGCCGCCATGGCATCTTTGCCGTAGGCATCGGCTTTGGCGTACTTGCAGACCTCGTCGTCCATCTGGCCGCCGCCGATCATGATTTTAAGGCCTTTGCGCAGTCCTTCTTTTTCCAGCGCTTCAACGGTTTCTTTCATCGCGTCGAAGGCCGGGGTCAGGAAGCCGCTTAAACCCAGCACCGGGGCTTTGATTTCTTTGACTGCCTTGACAATCTTTTCAACGGGTACATCAACGCCCATGTTGGTGACCTCGAAGCCGTTGACGTCAAGCATGAAATCTACGATGTTCAGCCCGATGTCGTGGATATCGCCGGCAACGGTGGCGATGATGACCTTGCCGATTTTCTTCTGCTGGACGCCCTCACCGGTCAGGTGGGGTTTAACAAGGTTGGTTACCTGTGCAAGCAGCTCGCCGGAAAAGACGAGCTCGGGGAGGAAATATTCGCCGCCGGCAAAACGCTTGCCGACTATTGACATACCCTCTCTGGCATCATCGAGAATTTTTAGGGGGTCTTCTTTCGCATCAAGCCTCTCTTTGGTCAGCTTGAGAACCTCTTCCTCCTTGAGGTCAGCCAATAAATTAATGAAATCTCCGGACATACATTCATCCTCCTTAGTATATTTTTGTTGTCCTTGAAATTTAAGTGGTCCGCCCGGAATTACTCCGAGATAAAATCGTTCATGGCGAGTATAACAATGCGCTCATAAAAAGTCAAATGTTAAAACTATTATATAGTTTATTTTATATACCTCTTCTGTCAACTTTAAATCGGTGGTTTTAACTAATTTAAAGGGTATTTGTACCTATTATTGGTAAAATCTTTACAACCCCGCGCTTTTGCTCTAAAATATTAAGGCTTTGGGGGCGGGAGTAATTCAGTGGTAGAATGTCTGCTTCCCAAGCAGAAAGTCGCGAGTTCGAATCTCGTCTCCCGCTCCAATAAAATGTGTTATAATAGGTCTGGATGTTGAAACAAGTCAGGGTCACCAAATCTAGCACGGTCACGTTCCGGTAGACAGCCGGCCAATCGGTTTTACCCTTCGTTAGCTTAAAACTGGCCGCTCCTCCCGGGAGCGGCTTTATCTTTTTAGTTGCCTAATCATTCATCCTCGCTTCAGCCGCCGTCGTAACAGCCGTGGTTCATGTTATCCAAAATTCGTAATCTTTCGAGGATTTTTTATATGCACGACAAATTCAATAAAGAACAGGTGTTCACCTGCCGCCACTGCGGGCGCAGGGTTAGCTTTAGCGCCCCCGGTACCGCCCACCGCAATCACTGCCCTTCATGCCTGCGCAGTGTCCACCTTGATAAACTGCCCGGCGACCGCGCCGCCGCCTGCGGCGCCGTCATGGAGCCGATTGCCATCTCCGTCCGTAGTAGAGGGGAGTGGGTAATCATCCACCGCTGTAGCGGCTGCGGCGCTTTAAAGGAGAACCGCATCGCCGGCGACGATAACGAGATAGCTCTCCTATCGCTGGCGGTGCGTCCCGTCGCTTCGCCCCCCTTCCCACTTGACGGCTTGGTTTAGAATATATGAAAGGAGTTATCCTATGAAAATCAGCAAAAAGAAAATGCAGGAAATGCTTAAAAACGATAAATACCCCCGCTCCGCCAAATACGACCCCGAGTGGGTTTTAAAAGGGTGGATGGGCCCCAACGTCCTCTGGCTGACGGAATGGCTTTGTGAGAAGCTGGACCTCAAGCCCGGCATGCGCGTTCTTGATATGGGCTGCGGCAAGGCTTTAAGCTCTATCTTTCTGGCTAAAGAGTTCGGCGTCAAGGTCTGGGCTAACGACCTCTGGATTCCGGCATCGGAAAACTGGCAGCGCATTAAGGAAGCGGGTCTGGAAAACGATATCTCCCCCATCCACGCCGAGGCCCACGCTCTGCCCTACGCCGAGGACTTCTTCGACGCTATCGTGTCGCTGGATTCCTACCAGTACTACGGCACCGATGACCTTTACCTGGCTTCGTTTATCAAGTTCCTTAAGCCGGGCGGGCAAATCGGGATTGTGGTGCCGGGGCTGAACAAAGAGATAGACGGCCCGGTACCGGAGCACCTGATGGCCCCTCGGTCAGATCGGGGCACCTTCTGGGTGGACGAGTGCTGGTGCTTCCACACCGCCGCCTGGTGGCAGCGCCACTGGAGCAAGCTGAACTGCGTTAAGGGTGTTAAAGTGGATGTCCTGCCGGACGGCTGGAAGGACTGGATTCAGTATGAAAACGCCTGCGATGCCGCCGGCACGCTCATCTTCCCCTCGGAAGTGCCGGTGCTGCAGGAAGACGCCGGGAGGTACCTTGCTTTAGTCAGGGTTGTTGGGCGGCGCAGCTAAAGAAAATAACCGGGATACGGGCTTCGATTAAGTTTTTTGCTGTAAAGCTTGTGTCCCGGTTTTTCTTCATATATCATTATCATTAAGTATGTATAGTATTAAGCGTTTCAGGTTCTTTATCCTGCTCCCCATCGTCGTTATCATCATCGGCACGGTGGGGATGATGGCCATCGAGCACCGCTCCTTCCTCGATGCGCTTTACTATACCATCGTCACCATCGCCACCGTCGGCTATGGAGACGTCACCCCGATTTCCACCGCCGGCAAAATATTCAGCATCTTCCTCATCCTCTTCGGCATCGGTTCTTTCATCACTCTGCTGACCAGCATCGCGGAGTGGCTTTCACAACGCCGTCAGCGCGGCCTGCACCAGCACCGGATTAATATGCTCATCGGCGTTTTCTTCACCGAGGTTGGCAACCAGCTTTTACACACCTTCACCAGTTATGACCCCAACGTCGACCACGTGCGGCGCGATTGTATTATTACCGACCAATGGTCGGAAAAGGACTTTTCGGCATTGCGTAAAAGGCTGTCGTCCCATCATTTCGTTGTAACCCCCTCCCTCCTCGACCTCGACATGCTTTACCGCTACCTCAAAGAAAAGGGCGACCTGCTTATCAGGCAGTTGGAAAACCCCGACCTCGTAGAGAACGAGAGTTACTCCGAGCTTCTCTGGGCGGCGGTACACCTCCGTGACGAGTTGGCGGCACGCCCCACGTTCTATAATCTGCCGGAAAAAGACATCGCCCACATCGTCGTTGACGTCCAGCGCGCCTACGAGATGCTCGTCAACGAGTGGTTGGATTACATGCTTTTCCTAAAAACCCGTTATCCCTTCCTCTTCTCCCTAGCCGCCCGCACCAACCCCTTTGTGGAAAATCCCATCGCCACCATCAGCTGACGCCTTGCTGGTGTCAGCTCTCTTTAGATGATATTATTAGTTTTATGGATATTCGTTTAACATTCATGGGCGCCGCCCGCGGCGTCACCGGTTCCCGTTACCTTATAGAAGTTAACGATACTAAAGTCCTCGTGGACTGCGGCCTGTACCAGGAGCGCGAGTTCCAGTACCGCAACTGGGAGCGTTTCCGCTGCGACCCCAAGACCCTGCAGGCTGTTTTCCTGACCCACGCCCACCTCGACCACTCCGGTATGCTGCCAAAACTGGTGCGGGAAGGGTTCCGCGGCAATGTCTATTGCACTCCCGCTACCGCTGATATCACTAAAATCATGCTCGTTGACTCCGGCCATCTGCAGGAAGAAGACGCCGCCTATAAGAAAAAACGCCATCTCCGCGAAGGGCGCAAAGGTCCCTTCCCCGAAGAGCCGCTTTACACCGTCGCCGATGCGCAGAAGACCTTCGACCTTTTCTCCCCGGTGAACTATAACGAAACGATAGACATCGGCCACGGCATCGAGGCTACTTTCTTCGACGCCGGCCACGTGCTAGGCTCGGCGATGATTAAACTGCGCATCACCCAGAACGGCGAGAGCCGCACCATTGTTTTCTCCGGCGACATCGGCCGCAAAGACCGCCCCATCCTCCACGACCCCTCGGTCTTTCAAAAGCCAGACTACATGGTGATGGAGTCAACCTACGGCGACCGCCTGCATGAGGGCACCAAGGATATCAGCAAAGATATAACGGAAATCGTGCAGCACGCCTTTGAAGTCGGCGGTAAAATCATCGTCCCCAGCTTTGCCCTCCAGCGTGCCCAGGAAATCCTTTACTACCTCGATGTTTTAGTTACGCATAACCGCATCCCGCCGCTGGATGTCTACCTGGACAGCCCGATGGCGATAAAAATCACCGAGGTTTACAAGCGGTACGCCGAGTTGTACGACCAGGAAATGTTAGAGCTGATGAACCACGACCATTCGCCTTTTCACTTCCCCGGTCTTAAGATGGTGCAGTCGGTGGAGGAGTCCAAGTCCTTGAACGCTATGAAAGGCACCATCATGATAATTGCCGGTTCGGGCATGTGCAACGGCGGCAGAATCAAGCACCACCTCGCCAACAACATCTCACTCCCCGAAGCTACGATTGTCTTTGTCGGCTACCAGGCGGTAGGCACTTTAGGACGGCTGATACTCGGCGGCGCTAAACAAGTGCGCATTCACGGCAATCAATACCCCGTCCGCGCCCGTATCACCCAGATACAGGGTTTTTCCGCCCACGCCGATAGGGACGAACTAGTGAACTGGCTTTCCAGCCTCAAGGTGAACCCCCGCCGCATCTTTATTACCCACGGCGAGGTTGAATCCGCCATGGAGCTAAGCAAGCTCTTGCACGATAAACACGGTTATAATACTACGGTGCCGGAATTCGGCTCCGTGGTGAATTTGGATTAACCTCTTACAGGAGGGACGATGTACAAAGAATATGAAATCAATCAAATGGTCAAGGAAGACTCGTGGCGGATGTTCCGCATCATGGGCGAGTTCGTCGAGGGCTTTGACAGCTTGGCCGACCTTGTGCCGGCGGTAACCATTTACGGTTCTGCCCGCACCCAGCCCGACGATGTTATTTATAAGCAGACCGAAGAGCTTGCCTATTTACTGGGCAAGGACGGCTTTAACATTATGACCGGCGGCGGTCCTGGCGTCATGGAAGCCGCCAACTTGGGCGCGCACCGCGCCGGCGTTATCTCCGTAGGGCTAAATATTGAACTGCCGGAAGAGCAGAAATGCAACGTTTACGCCGATAGGTCCATCACCTTCCACCACTTCTTCGTGCGCAAGGTGATGCTGGTTAAATACGCCACCGCCTTTGTCATCATGCCGGGCGGCCTGGGCACTTTAGACGAACTTACCGAGGTGCTCAACCTCATACAGACGCAGAAGATAAAACCCTTCCCGGTGCTGCTCTATTCCAGCCAGTACTGGGGTGGCTTTATCGCCTGGCTTAAAAACACTGTGCTGGCGCAGGGCAATATCTCGCCGGAAGACTTCGACCTCTTACGCGTGTTCGACGAGCCAAAAGAAATTGCCGGCGCCGTCAATAAATGGTACACCAAGCAGCAGTTCACCGGCCGCAAGGCTCTGGATTACGAGATTTAACGGTTACTTCTCCGCTTGGGCTTTCCAAGCCTCGGCGTTAGCGATGAGTTCCCGCGCTGCCTGTAAAGCGCTTTCGGTATAGCTCGTTCCGCCTATCATCGCCGCCAGCTCCTTTTCCCGCGCCTCCCCCTGCAATGATTCGATGGTGCTGACGGTTCTGTCCTGTGCCGTCTGTTTGCTGACGCGGTACTGCGTATCGGCAAAGGCGGCTATCTGCGGTAAATGCGTCACGCAGATTACCTGGTGGTTCTTTGACAGATTCCATAATTTCCGCCCGATAACCTCGCCGCTGCGCCCCCCGATGCCGATGTCTATTTCGTCGAAGATAAGTACCGGAATCGTGTCCGCGTCCGCCAGCGCGCTTTTCATCGCCAGCATAAACCGCGATATCTCGCCGGTGGAGGCTATTTTATCCAGCGCTTTGGCCGGCTCGCCGGGGTTGGTGGAGACTAAAAAGGCTACATCGTCCACGCCGCTGCTGGTGAATTTATAATTCTTGCCGTCGGGCAGGGGTATCCCTTCCGGTGCTTCTTCCTGCGTCATACTGACGACGAAGTCCACCCGCCCCATGCTCAATTCAGCGAGTTCTTTTTTCACCGCCGCGCTGATTTTCTCCGCCGCCGTTTTCCGTTCCTGCGTCAGCTTGTCGGATAAAACGCCCATCTCTTTCTTTAACTGCTCGCGCTCTTTCTGCAGTTCTTCCCGCCTTTCCCCAGAGGATGTCAGCCCCGCCAGCTCTTTTTCCGTCTTGGCAAGATAATTCAGCACCTCATTTATCGAGCCGCCGTACTTGCGCTTTAGGGTTTTTATCAGCTCCAGCCGCTCCTGTACTTCCGTCAGCCTTGCCTGGTCGAAGTTCAAATTATCGCCGTAGGAGCGGATTTCCCGCGCCAAATCATCCAGCCCGCTAACGATTCCCTCTAAATTCGTCAATTTTGATTTTAATGTAGCGTCGGTCTCCGCCAGTTGCTTCATTAGCGGCAGGGTTTCGTTGAGCTTATCCATCGCCGAGTCGGCATTCATGGCGTTATCCTCGCCGTAGAGGATGCGGTAAATCTCAAAGGCCGCCGACTTCAGTTTTTCCGCCGACATTAAGATGACGAGTTCTTTTTGCAGTTCTTCTTCCTCGCCGCCCTGCAGTTCGGCTTTCTTTATCTCGTCAACCTGGAAGTTGAGTAATTCAATATGCCGCGCCAGTTCCCGCTCGTCCCTGGAAAGCAATTCGATTTCCTTTTCCATCTGGTGCAGTTCCTGGGCTTTTTCTCCAAATATATGCCGCTTTTGCAGCGTGTGCGCATAAGAATCTAAATAATCCAGGTGGTGGCTCTTGTTGAGGAGGGAAAGGTGCTCGCTCTGGCCGTGAATGTCCACCATCGCCATCCCGATTATTTTCAATAACGCTTTAGAAACCGCCTGCCGGTTCACCCGCAGCGTGGAGCGCCCATGACGCTTTATTTCACACGCCAGGAGAATCGTCCCGTCCCCGGAATCCAGCCCCTTCTCTTCCAGTAAAGCTTTAAGCGCCAGGTAATCCTCGCTGTCGTCGTGGTGGAAAACTCCTTCCACCCGAGCTTCATTGGAGCCGTGGCGGATGTCTTCCTCTTTTGCCTGGCCGGAAAGCAGCGCTTCGACGGCGTCAACTACCAGAGATTTACCCGCGCCGGTCTCGCCGGTGATAACGTTCATTCCGGCGGAGGGCTTCCAGATAATCTCTTCTATAATGCCGAAGTTTTTTACCGATAGCTCGTCGAGCATGCGTTAGGATTCTCCCTTTTCAGTATCGCTTTTATCCGCCGTAAATTCAAGGTTGAGCGGCAGCTGTTCGTAGGGCAGCTTTAATGCCTTTTTCAAATCGTTGGCATTGCGCGGCGCGTAAGCCTGCCAGTGGTTGTTGAAGAAGGCAAAGAGCAGTTTCGTTTTTTCCGCGGCGGCTTTAACGCGCTCCGCCAACTCCCCGATTTCCCCCTCGTTGTAATGATACCGGTAGCGCTGTTCTCCGTTCCCCGACCACCAGTCTTTAGCGTTCCGCCCGTGAAAGCGGAAGTAAGCTATATCCGACGTCACCGGCGTCTCTACCGCCACGGAAGTGGCGAACTTGGGCTCGTCTATCTGCACCCACGCTAGATTGTTCTCTTGAAGAAATCCGGCGGTCTGGGAGTCGTCGCTCCACGAGCGGTGCCTTAACTCCACCGCCAGCCGGTATTCCCCAAATGCGTTAACAATAGCCCCCAGCCGTTGTTTTCCGTATTCGTCATTCTTAAAGCTGGGCGGGAACTGCGCCAGCACCACCCCCAGTTTGCCTGCTTTAGCCAGCGGCTCAAGGCAACTCTTGAAAACGTCCACATCTTCCGGCGCAATGACCGCGTCCTCGCCGGTGGCTGCTTTAAACATCTTGGGGTGCGTGAACTTTTGCCACAGCTTGACGGCAAAGAGGAATCCTTTGGGCGTCTTCTTGACCCAGTTATAGACAAAACCGGGGTTGGGGGGTCGGTAAAAAGAGGAGTTGAGCTCGACGGTATTGAAGAACTGGCTGTAAAATTCCAGCTCGTTGATTTTACCGGGTGGATAAAAAAAGCCGTTCCACGTCCCCTCCCCTTTTGGATAAGACCACCCCGAAGTCCCGATGTATATTTGCGCCTCTGCAGCCATAACTCTTCCCTTGACGTAATTATAAGGTAAGCGTAAAGAAGTTAAAAGTAAAGAGGGGGCTTTTTACACCCCCTCTTAAAATCTAGATTTTTAAACCTACCTATTAAGCCGAATCAATCAGCAGCTTGAGCAGCGCAACGCGCTCGTTAACCTCGTTCTGTAGATCGTTAAGCCCGTCCTCTTTAAGGTGCGAGAACTTGCGCATCAGCTTGGTGAACTCGGTAATCGGTTTCGG
>JAQTMM010000023.1 GCA_028714335.1 Dehalococcoidales bacterium | reverse complement strand
TTAGAGAACTGCTCGACCGCTTTCAGAACGGCACGGTTAAGGAGGTCATCCTTGCCACCAACACCAACATGGAAGGCGAGCAGACGGCGATGTACCTTTCCCGCGTGATTGCCCCCCTCAACATTAAGGTCACCCGGCTGGCGCGGGGACTCCCCTTTGGCACCGAGCTTGAATACGCCGACGACGTTACCCTGACCAGAGCGCTGGAGGGAAGGTCGGAGTTTTAAGTTATATATGGGGGTGGGACAATGATTTCACCTTTATTAAAAAACGCAATGGAAATGTTTGAGCATGCCATTGAACACTATATGGCTGATGGTGACAGGGATAGGAAGCTAACAGTATTACACTGTGACCAAGCCATAGAATTAATAATTAAAGATAAAGTTAGGGATTCTGGTGCATCAGTGTTCTTAAAAAACGGCCAAACTATTACCTATTACGATGCTATTAAGTTACTAGAAGATAAAGGACTAAAAATCCCTGAAAAACCCAATTTGGAGCTAATGCACGATCAAAGAAACGTAATTCAACATAAAGGTGCTCAGGTTTCGCAATCTGATGCAGAGTTTTATGTTCAAATGAGTTTTGACTTTATAAAGCGTTTCATGAAAGAAGAACTAAACCAAAATATCGAAAATATGATTAACAATCAATATCTTGAAATCTTTAACGTAAAAACAGCTGTTTTACCAATTTCACAAAATATATCTGAATATCCAGACATTTCTACTATGTTAATGCATTCTAGAGAGTTTGAAGTGCTGGCTTATATGTATCTTGAATCAAAGGGGCAAAACACACAACAAGTTTTCCCAATCTCAAAACTTATACAAAAACTCAGAACATCAGGTATCAAAATTAATGTTGAAGACAAATACAAAATAGTTCATTTCTTTAGCTTAAGGAATAAAATCGCTCATACAGACTATGTACCTACTGAACTTGAAATAAAACTTTTAACCAGAGCTATAAGGAAAGTGAATATGAAAATAAAAATCAAACTTGGTATAACTGATGAATAATATCCATCGGACTAAACAATCATCAAAAATTTTTGAGTTTTATGCCAGACCCACGTGAATATCAAACCGAAGCCATCGTCATCAAGAAGACCAAACTGGGCGAAGCCGACAGCATCCTGACGTTCTTTACCCCCCACCTGGGGAAGATACAGGGCTTTGCCAAGAGCCTGCGCAAACCCAAGAGCAAGATGGCGGGGCACCTAGAACTCCTCACCCACAGCACGGTGTCTTTTTCCAAGGGGCGGGGCAACATAGATACCATCGTGGGCGCGCAGACCATCAACGCCTTTTTGCCTGTTAGGAACGACCTCTGGCTAACGTCCTGCGGGCTGTACGTTAGTGAACTGGTACACCAGTTCACCGCCGAGCACCAGGAGCATTACGAGCTATTCCAACTATTGCAGGAAACGCTGGAACGGCTGACGCAAGAGGATAATAAGGAGCTGGCGCTAAGGTACTTCGAGGTGAACCTGCTGGAAAGCGTCGGGTACCGGCCGCAACTTAAGGAATGCGTCACCTGTCACAAGCAACTGGAGCCCACGACGAACTACTTCAGCCCGGCAGGCGGCGGACTGGTATGCCCCGACTGCAACCTCAACCAGGCTTTCACCTATCCCCTCTCCCTTAACGCGCAGAAGGTGCTGAAGCTAATACAGAACGAGGAGTTCGCGGCGGCAACACGCGTCAAGATTGACGGCGAGCTGGGGCAGGAGATAGACAAAGTGATAAACGGCTACTTTAAGTACCTGCTGGAAAAAGAAGTGCGCTCGGCGGCATGGCTGGACACGTTAAGGGAACAGCGGATGCAGTTCAAGCCCTGACAACGATTCGTTATAAAATATTTTTTTCTTTTAGCTTTAAAATTGTATTGACAAACGCCCGTAAATAGCCAACAATATACTTAGATTTTTGTTGTGTGGGGGTTGGAGCATAGAATGGAGACATAATGACCAACTAATATAGTGTGTCGCCGAAAATGTTAGCCTCCATACGGAGGTTTTTTATTTTATGAAATGCAAAACCCCTGGTACAAGCAGGGGTTCGCAAATACAGAATCGAGTTGGGATGCACTGTATAGCGTGATAGTAGCATGTATCATGTAATGTGTCAAGAACAGACACACTGTACCCCTTCTCGTAAAAAGGAGGCATACTTTGAACGTGCTGTCCGGTGTAATAGTATTCATCGTGTCAGTCGCGGTCCTACTAGCCTGCATCCCACCTTTGTGGGAATTGCTTAAAGTAGCAATTCAGGCTCTCTAGTGGCCAAGGAGAGAGGGGAGGATAAAATATTCCCCTCTCTCCTTTTTTTATTTTCGGCAAATATAATGAGTAGGTAGATAGGAATGACAAAATCCCCTTCCCCCAAATACCCAATATCATATATCATTATTCTGCCATACCTAGCACCTTAATAACTTAATACACGGGAAAAGCGCTTGAATTACCATAAAACTAAAAACGAATCGGCAAACGAATTAGCTTTGGATAAAAACCAATCAAAGCTAAATGCCCAAAAAAATATTTCGAATAACGAATGTCGAAACGTTATTTTATGACTTTGGCGCCGACGTATTTTTGGAGGACTTCCGGGACGGCAATCGAGCCGTCGGGCTGCTGGTAATTTTCCATGACGGCAATCAACGTGCGCGGCAAGCCCAAACCAGAGCCGTTAAGCGTATGGACGAACTGCGGTTTGGCGTCGGGGGTGGGGCGGTATCTAACGTTAGTCCGGCGCGCCTGGAAATCGGCGTCGTTGGAGCAGGAGCTGACCTCCAGCCATTCTTCACAGCCGGGCGACCAGACATCAATGTCATAGGTTTTAACGGCGGCAAAGCCGATATCGCCGGTGCAAAGCACGCGGACGCGGTAAGCCAAGCCCAGCTTCTGGCAGGTATCCTCGGCATTACGGGTAAGTTTTTCCAGTTCTTCTTCGGATGTTTCCGGCGTAACGAATTTATACATCTCCACTTTATCGAACTGGTGTCCCCGTTTAATGCCGCGGGTGTCCTTGCCGGCGGACATCTTCTCGCGCCGGAAGCAAGGCGTATAGGCGCAGTAATGAATCGGCAGGTCATCAGCGTTTAAAATCTCATCGCGGTGGAGGTTGGTGAGAGGAATCTCCGCCGTGCCGACAAACCAGTAGTCTTCCTCGGCGTCATGATAAATATTCTCGGCGAACTTGGGCAACTGGCCGGCGCCTACCATACATTCCCGCTTGACCATAAAGGGCGGGTAGATTTCCCGGTAACCCTGTTCGTTGGTGTGCAAATCAAGGAAGTAGGCAATTAAAGCGCGCTGCAGCCGGGCGCCCATGCCCTTAAGTACGTAAAAGCGCGTGCCGGAGAGTTTAACGCCGCGCTCGAAGTCGATGATATCGAGCTTTTCGCCCAACTCCCAATGCGGAAGCGCTTTGAAATTCAGCTTCTTGGGTTCGCCCCAGGTGCGGACGGTAACGTTTTCGGTGTCGTCCTTGCCGAGGGGGACATCGGACTGGGGGATATTGGGCACCTGGAGAAGGAGGTCCTGCATTTGAGCATCCAGCTTGTTGACCTCTTCTTCCATAGCCTGAATCTCCTCTCTTAAAGCGCGGCCGCGTTCCTGGGCTTTTTCGCGCTCGGTGGAGGAGATGGTTTTACGTTCCTGCCGCAGACCGTCCAGCTTGGAGATATTCTGGCGGCGGTCAGTATCAATGCGCAGGATATCGTCAATAATAGCGGAGGATTCGTGGCGGTTATCCATCGCTTTTTTAACGAGGCCGGGGTTTTCTCTAATGATTTTTATATCAAGCATATAAATTCCTTAACAGATATTCCTCTCCCTCGACGGGAGAGGTCACGTGAGGGTAGAATTATTTATTTAGAACTTCTAGGATATTATATACCACTCCATCTATGTTTTGTAGAACGTCATTATTCCAATATCTTAAAACGCGATAGCCTTTTTGTTCAAGGTGATTGGTTCTTTTAGTATCTTTTTCCGTAAACGAGGCTTCATTATGCTGACCGCCGTCAATTTCTATAATTAGTTTTCTATCAAAACAAACAAAATCAACAATGTAGTTATCGATTTGCTGCTGGCGGCGGAATTTTGCTCCTTCAAGTTGGCGGCTGCAAAGTTTTGCCCAGAGGACAGACTCCGCGTTGGTTGGGTTAGCGCGTAATTTTTTGGCTAGTCCTGTGAGGGACTTAGAGTTTTTCATTACCCCTCACCTTAATCCTCTCCCGCAAGGGGAGAGGAGACTGGGATATTTATTCTTTCTCCCTCAACTGCGGGAAGAGGATGACATCGCGGATGGAGGGCTGGTTGGTGAGGAGCATGACCAGACGGTCAACGCCCACACCGAGGCCGCCAGTGGGAGGCATGCCGAACTCCAGAGCGGTTAAAAAGTCCTCATCAATCGTCCACTTTTCAGCGTCGTCACCGTGGCGCTCCTGCTGCTGTTCGATAAAGCGCTGGCGCTGCATAACGGGGTCATTAAGCTCGGAATAGGCGTTGCCGCCCTCCAAGCCGCCGTAGTAAAACTGAAAGCGTTCCACAACCCGCTCCTCGCCGACTTTATTTTTGGCGAGGGGGGACATGGAAACGGGGTAATCGTAAATAAAGGTGGGCTGAACGAGCTTGGGGCGGATGCTCTTAAGCAGTTCGTCAACCAGCTTAGCCCAGTTCTTCTGCGGGTCAGCGTCAATTTTCTTGGAGCGCATCTTCTCGCGCAGGCCGTCCGCAGTGGGATAAGCGACAAAATCAATGCCAGTGTATTCCTTGATAGCGTCGCGCAGGGTTACGCGCCGCCAGGGGGGCGCCAGCTTTACTAAAGCGTCGCCGTACTTGACGTCGGTGGTGTCCAATACTTCTTTAGCGATGAAGGATATCATGTCCTCCACCATTTTCATAACGTCGGTATAATCGGCGTAGGCTTCATAGCTTTCCAGCATAGTGAATTCCGGGTTATGCTCGGTATCAATGCCTTCATTGCGGAAGGTACGCCCGATTTCATAGACCTTGTCAAAGCCGCCGACGATGAGCCGTTTTAAATGCAGTTCGGTGGCAATGCGCAGGTACTGGTCTCTATCGAGGGCCTTGTGGCGGGTGACAAAGGGGTTGGCTAAAGCGCCGCCGGCGGCGGACTGGAGGACAGGGGTTTCCACCTCTAAAAAGCCGCGGCCGTCAAGGAACTTGCGCATGGCAGTGACAGTCTTGGTGCGCACCTTAAAGATATCCTTGACCTCAGCGTTGGCGATGAGGTCAACATAGCGCTGGCGGTAACGGATTTCAATATCGCTTAAGCCGTGCCACTTTTCCGGTAACGGACGCAGAGACTTGGTCAGCAGGGTAAAGCCGGCGACGGAAATCGTCGGTTCGCCGGTGCGGGTATGCAGAACCGTGCCATTGACGCCGATAATGTCGCCGATATCAAACTCCTTAAAGAGCGCGAGTTCGGCTTCATTGTAATTGGCCGTCTGGAATAAAAGCTGTATCTTGCCGGAGCCGTCGCGGATGTCCATAAAAGAGGCTTTGCCCATCTTGCGTAAAGCCATAATACGCCCGGCGACACTCACCGGCTTGTCTTTCGACTTACCGGATTCCTGGGCTTCCAGCTGTTTTATGGCGTCCTGCGCCGTGTGGGTCTGCTCGAAGCGGTGGGGATAGGGGTCGATACCGCTAGAGCGGAGGCGTTCGGCTTTTTGCTTACGCTGTTCGTAAATATCATCGAGTTTTGACGGCATTTTTTAACCTACCTGAATCTAGAGCTAGTCAACTAATATAGAAACATTATAGGTTATCCAAGCATTATGGTAAAGAGTGTAGTGACACTAAATAGATTGATAAACGTAATTTTCGTATCATCCGCAACGGGCAAAAAAAACGCTGTTTTTCCCACTTGACACGGTTGCCCGCTTTCAGGTATGATACCTAGTAATTCTATGTATTTAGTTTAAGGAGGTATCTATTCATGCGCATTCTCGGTATCATCGTCCTACTCCTGGGCCTGGTCGGGATAGTCTTCGGCATCCTGTTCATCCCCATGGCCAGTTCGGCAGAACAGCAGGTAGCCGACTCCATCGCTCCCAACCTCACCGTTGACATGGTGGATGCGACGTACGCACAACTCGACGCAGCAGTAAAACAAATGCAGGGCAACGAACCCACCTACCTGCAGATTTACGCCCAGAAGATAGGCGTTGGTTTGGCGAAAGCCAACCTGGGGACCGCCAAACTGGTCAGGTACCTAGGCATTCTTAATATCTGCGTCGGCGCCGGTGTAGCCGTTGCCGGTGTGGTACTTGTCTGTAAGAAGTAAAAAACAAAACTGAATAGCAAAACCTACGCCCCGTCCTTACATAAATTGTATCGGTGGGGCGTAAGTATTTTATGAAATAGATATTAAACGCGCTGCCGTGTATAATGCCATCAGAATCTTTGAACAGGAGAAAGACGATGGCAGCCAAACAATACGAAGTGGTCATAAAGTTAGTATCCAACCTAAGGCCCTGCCACTCCGGGCATAAAATCGGGGATGAGTGGGTTTTTGGTAACTTTACCCCCGCTAACATGTGCAGCCTTGCTTATAACGCCCTTTATCCCATGGCGCTGGTCTTAAGCACCGGCGGCACATTTACGTGGCAGGAAGACCCGGATGTGGTTACTTTAGCCTGCCCTGACGGCGACGTGCACAATATCTTTGAATTGCGACGGCGCGAGAAAAAATAGAGTAAATCCCTTCCCCTGCTGCACGGTGTGACGTTATAATTGATGTATGACCCGCTTCAAGCCCCCTTCGTGGGTTTCAATTTCATTATGCCTGGCGGCAATTAACCTGCTGACCAACTGCGCCGTAGAAACATCCAACGTTTTCATTGCTTTATACGCCCAGGAACAGGGCGCGACTAATTTTGAAGTCGGTTTGATGGCCGCCGCGGGCGGCATTTCTTTTCTGGTGGCGTCACTGTTGTTCGGGAGGCTTTCCGACATACACGGCCGGCTGAGCTATATCCGCATCGGGCTGGGGATGACGGCGCTGGCTTATCTGACACAGCTGCTCGCCCAGACGCCGATGGCGCTGGTAGCCGCCAGAGCGTTAATCGGGTTTGCGCTGGGCATCAACTCCTCGGCGATTATGGCTTTCACCTACGAGAACCAGCGGCAAATCGGGAGTTTCATCTCCTACGGCGCGCTGGGGTGGCTCATCGGGGCGCTGATAGCGCTGGTAGTAAAGAGCTACAACGGGCTTTTCATCGTGAGCAGTGTATTAACGTTTCTGGCTTTCCTCATCTCCTTCCTCCTGCAGGAAAAGACCGTCACCCGGATGAGAGTCTCGCTGTTCCCGGTCAATTTGATAAAAGCCGACTACAAGATATACCTGGCGTTTTTCCTGCGGCAACTGGGGGGCAATGCGATATGGGCGATATGGCCGCTGTACCAGGCGGGCATCGGGGCAACGAAGGTCTGGATTGCGCTGACGGAAGTGACCAACATGGTGGGGCAGATTATCTTTATGCGCATCGTGGAGCGGTTCAACCCGGCGCGGATGTTCCAGATAGGGCTGCTGATATCGGCGGGGGTATTTATCGCTTACGGGCTGGCCAACCAGTACTGGCAATTGATACCCATCCAGCTGGTGCTGGCGTTTGCCTATTCCAGCATGTTCGTGGGGGCTTTAAGCTACCTGCTAAGGCGGCACCCAGAATACGGGACGACTTCAGGATTATTGAACTCGGTCAACGCGATGTCCGGCATCTTCGGGCCGTTTATAGGGGGCGGGGTATCACAGGCATGGAACTACTCCACGCTGATGTACGTGGGGGCGGGAATAACGCTGTTAGGCTCGCTGACAGCGCGTAACCTTAAAGTGCCAAAAACAGCGGAAAAATGATAGAATAAGCCAGTACTTTCTTTAAAGGAGCAAAGAAATGGCTGAAAAGAATATCTTCGACCTGACGGACAAGGTTGCGTTGATTACCGGGGCCAGCCGCGGGCTGGGCAGAGCGTTTGCCGAGGCGATGGCGCAGTTCGGGGCGGACGTTGCCTGCGTGGGACGCGACGAAGCGAAACTGGCGGAGACGGTGAAAATCATCAGCAAGTACAACCACCGCGCCGTGGCGATTAAAGCCGACGTCACCAAGGAAGACGAAGTTAAAAGAATGGTTGACGAAACAGTAAACAAGCTGGGCAAGATAGACATATTTTTCAATAACGCGGGCATCGCGAGGCCGCCGAGGAAGATACACGAAACCCCTACCGAGGAATGGCAAGTGGTTATCGATACTAATTTGACCGGCGCTTTTATAACGTTAAAGCACGTGCTGGCGCACATGGTAAAGAACAAGAGCGGCTCCATTATAAATATATCGTCCATTGCCGGCTTGCGCGCCGAGGTACCGGAGGTTGGTCCGGCGTCTTACGGGGCTTCTAAAGCGGGAATAATTCTGCTGACCAATATAGCGGCAATGGAATATGCTAAGGACGGCATCCGCGTTAACTGCATCGCCCCGGGGATGCACAAGTCGGAACTGGGGCAAAACAATCCAGGACCCAAACCCGACCCGGCGATGATGGAAAAAATGATAAAACAATACTGCGAGGCGGAGATACCGATGGGCCGCATGGCCGAAGCCAGCGAGCTGGCGGGGCTGGCGGTGCTTTTAGCTTCCGACGCCTCCAGCTACATCACGGGGCAGGTGTTCGCCCAGGACGGCGGCCAGTCCGCCAGACTCTAACGCGCCCAACCCTTGTTATCGGGTGGGGCGTGGGTTAAAATTTTATTGTCCGTGGAGGGGTGTCCGAGCGGTTGATGGTGACGGTCTTGAAAACCGTTCTTGTCGCAAGACAAGCGTGGGTTCGAATCCCACCCCCTCCGTTTACCTTGAGCGAATGCAGTGAGTCGAAGGGCTTACGAATTATGGAACAAGAGTGGTATCTATATCTCGTCCGGTGTCGTGACAATTCACTCTATTGCGGAATTACCAATGATATTGAACACAGGATAGAGGAACATAATAAGGGGAAAGGGGCTAAATATACATTTAGCAGAAGACCCGTGGAATTAGTGTATAGTGAAAAACACGCTAATATATCAGAAGCAAGGAAAAGAGAGGCGCAAATAAAAATTTGGGCAAAGGCAAAGAAGGAACAACTAATTGTGGGTTTCCCTCGACTACGCTCGGGATAAATCCCCCAACTATGCTCGGGATAAATCCCCCAACTATGCTCGGGATAAATCCCCCAACTACGCTCGGGATAAATCTCTCGACTACGCTCGGGACAAGCGAATCCCACCCCCTCCGTTTTTGGAGTAGTCAGTAATTGGTTACCCCACCCTACCCACTCAAATAAAGAAAGGCTGTAATGATTACTTTTAGCATATTAACCGAAGACCGCTGGGAGGAGTACCGTGACCTGCGGCTGGAAGCCCTGCAGGAAGAGCCGCTGGCGTACACACACTCACGCGATGAAGAGCAGGTGCTGCCGGAAACACACTGGCGCAACGGGATTAAGAACGTCATGTTTGCGCTGGCGGACGGTAAACCGGTGGGGATGGCGGGGATTTTCCGCAGCGGGTACAGGAAGAACAACCATATTTATGAGATGTGGGGCGTGTACGTCCGCAAAGAATACCGGGGACAGGGGGCGGGACTAAAGTTGATTGAAGCCACGGTGGCGGAGATAAAAAGCCGCGAAAACGCCAGGGTAATAGAGGTGGGGGTAAGCGAAACGCAAAAAGCCGCCCAGCACCTTTATGAGAAATGCGGCTTCGAGGCGGTGGGGCATTTTAAGAAATACATGTGCGTTGACGGCAAGTTCTACGACGCCCTGCTTATGGAAAAGTACCTCTAAATTGTGGTATTGTGTAAAAAATGCCATCGGTAATAAAAAAATCAAGTATCCATGTTCTAGACCTACTGTTAGTATTCATACCGGTATCAGTCGCCTTCTTCTACACTAACGCCCACCCGGCGTTGACCTTTATAGCATCGGCGGCGGGGATTGTAGGGGTTTCACACCTAATCATCCACGCCACCGGTATCATTGCGCAACGAACCTCAACCACCGTTTCCGCACTGATTAACACCACCTTCGGCAACATCATCGAGTTTATTCTGGCGATTTTTGCGTTGCGAGCCGGGCTGGTGGACATGGTCAGGTCGTCAATGATTGGCTCTATCATCATCAGCGTACTGCTACTCATCGGGGTGTCCATGTTCTTCGGGGGGCTTAAATACAAGGAGCAAAAGTTCAACCAGGAGTCGGCGGGTGTTTCTTCAACAATGTTAATCATCGTGGTAGTGGGGCTGGCACTGCCTTCGATGTACAACCTGCTAAAAAACGAGCCCGCCCCGGCCATGAGTCTTTCGGTTTCGGTAGTATTTACCATCGTCTATGTGCTGGGATTACTCTACATGCTGGTGACGCATAAGCACCTGTTCCCGACAAAACAATCCATGTGGGAACCTACCGCTTATCCCTGGTCTCTTCCGACATCTGTCATCTTATTGCTGATAGCGGTGGGGCTGGGGGCATATATGTCTTATATCCTCGTGGAGACGGTGACGCCGCTGGTTAATGAAGTGGGGCTGACGGAAAGATTCGTGGGGCTGGTGTTCGTGGCGCTGTTAACGAACATCCCGGAACACATCACGGCGGTGAATTACGCGCGTAAGAACAACATGACGATGTCGCTGGAAATCGGGATGAGCTCGGCGCTGCAGATTGCCCTGTTTGTGATGCCGGTGCTGGTGCTGTTAAGCCCGGTTATCATGGGGGGGACGCTGGATCTGGTGTTCAGCCCGTTTTCACTGATAGCGCTGGTAATGACGGCGATGATTGCGAACTACATAAGCACGGACGGCGTCTGCCACTGGCTGGAGGGGGTACAGCTGATTGCCGTGTATCTGCTGATAGCAATAGCGTTTTTCTTTATTTAGCCGAATACCCTAATGCGCTAAAAGCGTCACTTTGTTCAGCATCACATGTCCCAAGGCGTTGGGCACATAGTTTTGAACATAGGGTTTGACCAATATCAAAGTCTGTCCGAACCATAAAGGAATCATCGCGGCATCATCAACAAGCATCTGTTCCGCCTGCCGGTATAGCTCCAAGCTCCGGTCGTAGTCTTTTTCAACGCCTGCCTGGTCCAAAATCGAGTCGATAGCAGGGTTGGAATAGTTCCCGTAGTTATACTGCATACCGGAGTGGAAGAGGATATCCAGAAAGTCCTGGGGGTGGGGATAATCGGCAATCCAGCCCATATAATACATATTGTCCACTTCATCACTAAGGTGGTAGATAAAGAAATCCGTCTCCAGTTGCCTGATGGTTACGTCAACACCGAGATTCTCACGCCACTGGACGATAACCGCCTGCAGGACCGGAGCAACGCCGGCGCCATAGCCGGATACCGTCAGAACGACGGGCGGAAGGTTTTCCACGCTGCCGTAACTGGAGGCGGCGATTAGCGCCTGCGCCTGGTCAACGTTAAAATCTAAAGCAATGAGATTTTCATTAAAGCCCGGCATACCTTCCGGTAAAACGCCATCGGCGCGGGTGACGAGATTACGTAAGCCTAAATCAATAATTTTGTCCTTATCAACGGCCATAGCGAAAGCCTTGCGGACATTAATATCATCAAAGGGCGGCTCGTTGGTGTTAAAGCCAATCCAGGTATAGCTTAATTGAGGATAAGCATGGTATTGAGTGTAAAAAGCACCGGAGGGGTCGGTGATGCGGTCAATGGTGGTGGTATAAACGGCAGCGACGTCAACATCACCGGTCTCATACAGACTCATATCATCGCCGGCGAACATTTTATATTGGACGAATTCCAGGCTGGCGATCTGGCCGTAGTAGTCATCATTTCTTTGCAACACCAGTTTACTGCCATAATACCAAACGTTCAGGGAAAAGGGGCCGGTGCCGTTAGGCTGCAGCCACCAGGTGGAGATGGAGGTGTCCTCGACGTTATTCTGGTCCACCACAAAAGCCGTGGGGTAAGTCAGCTTGGCGAGAAAAAAGGACTTGGGGGCGTCAATGGTAACCTGCAGGGTACGGTCATCAAGAACCTGAACGCCGGAAATATCGGTGGCCTGCCCGGATAATACATCCGCAGCGCCCACTATATCATTGAGGTAGGTGCCGGCGGTGGTGGAGCCGGTGGCGGGATTGCAGGCGCGCTCCCACGAGTATTTAAAATCGTCAGCAGTTACAGCCGTACCGTCATGAAAATAGACATCGTCACGCAGGTGAAAGGTAAAGGTACGGCCGTCATCACTGACGTCCCAAGATTCGGCGATATCAGGCGCCGGCCCCAAGTTATCATCCAGCATGACCAGACCGGAGAACAGCTGAACGATATACCCCGAGGAGTTAGTATCGGAGGTAAGAGCGGGGTCGAGGGTGGTGGGGTCAGTGCCCGAAAGCGTCAGGGTGCCGCCGCCGGTGGTCGTGGCGTCGGAAGACGTCACACAGGAACGGGCGTAAAAGCCCACAAGTACCAGCAAAGCGACGGTCAAACAGGCGATGAAGATGAGTAAGGCTTTTTGAAAATTCATTGGCACACTCCTCTAGTCCAATATATCATAAAATGGATTCGCTATGTATAACGCGCCAGCATGAGTCCGGTTACATTTGAAATATTCCGGCATCCGCCATATAATCATTAGCAAACAGCAGAATTAAGGAGCGTAAAATGACTATCCCTAAAGCGTACACCAATTATTACCGGGGCAAACCGGTGGCGGATTTCACCAAGCTGTATCCCGAACTGACCTCAAAGTCCTTCCACATCTGGGGCTATGAGTGGAAATCGCCATACCGCATGGACTGGTTCTGCGTGACCGAGCCATTCCTGATGATTAACGACCCGCACACCCACGACTTCGACCAGTTTTTAGCCTTCCAGAACGCCGACGCGACCCATGTTAACGACTTCGATGCCGAGGTCTGGCTTTACCTGGGCGAAAAAGGCAAGCAGGAAAAACTGGTCATCACCGAGACGTGCTTTGTCTACGTGCCCAAGAACATGGTGCACACGCCGCTGGAATTCCACAAAATCAATAAACCAATCGTTTTCATGGACATCGCCTTAACGGACGAATATGTCCGCAAGCCGGAAGATAAATCAAAACCGGTGATGCACGAACGCCACGAACGTTAATCGCAGCTAGATATTAGAATAACTGCCGGCGGGGATAAAGGGCTAAAGCAGCCCTTGATATCTCCGCCGGTTTTTTGTTTGGTGCGAAAACTTTTTTATTGTATAATGCCAGCAAAACAAAGGTTACATGCCGGGGATAATTACAGTGAACAGCATTTTTTCATGGTGTAAAAGGTTTACCCGCAATATCAATAAATACCGGCTTATCACAGGTATAGGCTTCATTGCGGCGATGGCGCTGGCGCTGACCGCCCCCCTGCCGATGCCCGAATGCGACGACTGGGCTTATTACTACGGCGTCCAGAACTTTGCCGAGGGCGACCTGACGATAGACAGCCCGACGCTGTATTACGAAGCCTACAAAACACAGCAGCAGGGCAACGTGCTGATTCAATACCTGCCGGTGGGGGAAGATGAATGGGCGCTGGAAAAAGCCCCGGGCAGTGTTTTTTACCTCGTGCCTTTTTATAAGATGGGCATCCCGCGCTGGGGCAACGTGCTGCTGGCGCTGGGCATGGTAATTGTGACCTATGTTCTGCTGAAACGCTGGCGGGACGAAAAAGCGGCGATGATAGGGTCGCTGCTGGTGCTGTTTACACCCATTGCCATGGTAATGTGCAACCGGATTTACATGGACTCTTACGCGGCACTGGCTTTTATGGTGATGGGGGCGGGGCTGTATTTCTATTATCATCTGGAAAGAAACGTAATAAAGACGGTGCGGGGCGGGGTGATATTGTTCCTGGCTTTTTTGTTCATCGGGTGGTCGGTGGTGTGCCGCTATACCAACCTGCCAATAGCCGTAATCCTGTTCCTGCATTATGCCGCAATAAGGTTCGTTGACTGGCGGAGGGGAAAAAACACAGGAATACCTAAAGAAATATTGCCCATAATTCTGGGCATCGGGATACCGATGGCGGGGCTGTTTCTCTACGACTACTTTATCTTCGGGTCGCCTTTAAGCACCGGGTACTCGATATCGCCCTTCCCGATAAAGTACGCCTTCCAGTACTGGGGGCAGACGGACAGCGCCGGGGCGCTAATACCGCTGGAGATGCTGCGCTTTAACATCGAAGGCGCGGCGAGAAACCTGCTGCTGGGCCTGCCGCTGTTATTCGTCGGGGTGCCGGGATTTTTCCTGATTCTCTACTTCAAGCTCTTTAAGCGCCGCCAGCCGGAAGGAAAATGGTCGAGCCTCGATAAAGAGATGCCCTGGGATATTTTAATCGTCCTGATTTGCTGGTTCCTGGCGGTGCTAGTGATGAACTTGACCTACGAATGGCTGGCGGGGATGAGAGAAGGCGGGGGATTCGTTTTAGTCAACCGCTTCTACCTGCCATGGCTGCTGCCCGTAGTTATTATATGCGCGCTGGTAATGGCCAGATTCCCCCATAAGGCATTGATACCTGTTCTGGGAATACTGGTGGTTTATGGAGCGCTGTCTTACGCGCAGTGGATATGGGAACTCCATATCCTGCCAGAATGGATGACTAACTCCAACTACGTCTGGCCGCCGTGGATGTTCGAGCTGTATTACCACGGGCCGTAACGGCGCGTAAAAGTTTTTTACTTTTTACCAAAGTACTTCAAGATATCAAAACCGTGCAGGGGCCGGGCGAAAGCGCCCATCGGGGTCAGGTGGACATCGGGGGGACTGTTCGGGCTCTCGCCGACGCCAAAGAAGAAGCCGCCGTCGTGCATAATGCGGGGATTAACAACGAACGTACCCTGATTGCCGTTGCAGGTATCTTCCGTCCAGCTCATCAGATAAGCATCGTCCCGGAGTTTAACGTAGAGGCAGGGGGAACTCCACATCCAGCCGCCGGCGTTCTTTTCCAGCATAATCGTCCAGGAATATGAGTCCGGGGTGCTGTAAACGTGGATGGACATCATCATATCGCTGTAGGTCCAGGAGAATGCCTTGCCGACCAGTTCGGTGGTGAAGCCGTGACGCACAACTGCCGGTGGAACCGGCCCGCCGGCGAGGTCCATAACGCCGAAGAAAGCCTTATGCCCAACCTCCCAGGGTTTGCGCCCATTACCCAGCTGGGCGTCCACGCAGGTGGTAAGGGCTTTAGAAAAGTCTATGGCGTGAGTCAGGTTGCGCAGGGGTTTGCTGCCGGTGCAGATGTGCGAGAAGATGATGATATCCTTGGCGGCTTCATAGCCTTCGTATTTTTCAGTGTGCCAGGATTTTTCTCCGGCGGTGCACCATTTTAGCTCGCTGATACTAGTAATATCATATTCCCACGCGGGGCCGTCATCATAGCGGAGGGTGAACTGCTTGCCGACCATATAGTCGGAGGGCTCCATGGTGTTCTTACTGGACATGATGGAACGCCCCTCGAAGATTTTGCTGTTGGTTTTAACAATCTCGTCCACTTCCGCCTGGGTGTAGTCTTTGTGCATAAAGCGGGGGCGATAAACGGGGCGGACGCCTTTGTTCTGAGGATTAATCGTTTTACTGTGCTCCTCACCCAGAGGAATCACAGTGCCATAGTCGGAGAGGGGCTCAAGGTTGGTGGACTGTCCAGTAATCTCGCCCTCGCCGTAATACATGGAATAATCCAGCGCGTCGTTCTTATCAAAGCCAAGCCGCATGCCGATGTGCCGGATGGTGAAGAGGTCAATAACCTCCAGCGTAAAGGTGCCGGAGTATTCATGCTCGACGCGGGAGTAGATATAGAGCCTATCGTTGATTTTTATATAGTCGGACGGGGCGGTGATGGTAATGCCGCCGAGGGGGTCGCTTAATTCCACGAAGGAAGACCAGACCACCGACGGGAAGAAATAAAGCATCTCTACGCCGTTATCATTTTTCCAGTAGGTGCCCTTGCCCTCAATGCGGTTGGTGAGGGCATGACGCTTTTGGGGGGCGAGGGCGCCGATGTCAACGTAGCCGTATTTAAAGTCGCGCCAGACCTCGCGCTTGTCTTTATCAAAGCCGCAGAACCACAGCTCGTAGGCGGTGACCAGATTTGTTTTGGTGTCGTACACAACACCATAGCCGCGTACGGTACCGGGAATCAGGTGGGTAAAAAGGATTATCTCATTGAGTTCCTTGGCGGCATAAGGCGCGGTAACCGCCGCGGCGGCACCCTCCTTGAAAGTCAGCTTATCTTTTTCAAACTTGTATTCCAACACCATACCGCCGTCGAGGACGATTTTTAACGATTTGCCCGAAAGCGTGTTAGATAACGGGGAGACGCTGACGGGGGCGGCGGGGGGCTTAAGTTTGGCGGCAATCTGGGCATCGGTGAGGGGGGTGTAATGATTAAAGAACGTAGATTTAAAGAAATCCATGAGGCTTGCTCCTTATCAAGAAAATATTCGGCTTCTTCCTATATTACTAATTCAGGGGGATTAAAACAAACCCAATCGTTTAAGGCTGGTGAAGTTCCTGCCGCCGATGATGATATGGTCGAGGACGTCAATACCAACGATTTGTCCGGCCTGCGCCAGCCGCTTGGTAACGGCGATATCGTCTTTGGAGGCTTCGGTATCACCGGAGGGGTGGTTATGGACAAAGATAACTCCGGCGGCGCTGGCGGAAATAGCCTCTTTAAAGACCTCGCGGGGGTGGACGATAGAGCTATCCAGACTGCCGACGGAAACCTCGGCGATTCTAATTAGCTGATTCCTAGTATCGAGCAGTATCGCCAGAAAGTATTCCTTCTTTTTGTCCTTAAGCCGCCCCATGACCAGATTGGCGACAACCTCCGGGCTGTTGAACTGGGCTTTGTTCGCCGCTTCCGTATAGCCTTCAACGCGCCGGGCGAGCTCCACGGCGGCGATTATCTGGGCGGCTTTAGCGATACCAATGCCACGCACCTGCGACAATTCTTCCAACGACGCGGCGGCGAGGCCTTTAATGCCGCCGAATTGTTTTAAGAGGCGCTGGGCCGTAACCATCACCGATTCGCCGGAGATGCCGCGACCTAAAATCAGCGCCAGTATTTCCTGCGCGGATAAAGCCTCCACTCCTACGCTTTGCAACCTTTCGCGGGGGCGGTCGGCGAGGGGTAAATCATGGATGGTCATAGATTTGGCGGCGGCTCGCTTTGGCATAACGCCTTAGTCTATCACCTAGCCTTGAGTAATGGCAATAGCGTAAAAAACGTTCTGGGTGTAAACCCCCAAACTTTTTTGGTGGTGGGGCGTTAGCATTATTAGGGTTTGCTGGATTTGACCGCGAAAAGGTATTGGGTATCATCGTAACAGGTTAAAGACAACCTGAAATAAAGGAGAAAGATGCTTAGCTTAATACGGCGTAAAGCCTGTAAACGATGCGGCGGAGACCTCTCGATAGAGTGCGATATTTACGGCGTTTACATAGAGTGCATCCAGTGCGGCGCCACCTGGAACAAAGAAGACCTGAAACTGGCAAGCCAGCTGCAGAATGCAGTTAAAGCCACAAACCAGGTAAAAGTCGCCTAAACGGTTAAGCCGGAACCGGCTGACCCTGCCACAGGGTATTCAAAGCGTCCAGGTCAAAGCCGTAGACGCGGATAAAAGCTTCGTCATAGCCGCTGCCCAGTTTAAAGACATCGAGCAGTTCACGCATTTTGTCCGGCCCGTACTCGTCAATCAGGTAAGCGACGATGGCATAACTCTGGGCATAAGATAGTATCGCCTGATCGGTAAAAGCGGAGAACGAACTGCAAAGACTACGTACCGAGAAAAACAAATCGTTGGCTTCGCCAGCAGCCAGCGCGCCAGCAAAGGTGACACTTAATTCCCCTTCCGAAAAGACCGAGAGACCCTCATTAAGCCAGGTTGGCAATGAATTATAGGGATTGGCGGTAACCTGATAGACCACCAGGTGTGTAAGTTCATGGGCAATAGTGCGCTTGCCCCACGATAAATCGGCTTCCGGGTCAATGCCGATAGCGATGGTGCCATACTGCGAGTAAGCCACGCCGCCCGTCCAGTCCGTCGTATTAATCAACGAACTCTGCAAGTCAGCAGTGCTGCCATAAATATATAGCGCCACGTCGGTTTCCAGTTCGGCGCCGGTGTTTTCCAACATCCGGGATAAAGCCGCCTGCGCCGTTGCCATCAGGTCTGCGGCGAAGGCTTCATCGCCGTCGTACCAGTAAAGCGTTACCTGCCCTTCCTCAAGGGTGTTCCAGTCAAAGCGAACATCATCGAACTTTACCACGGAGGGCAGAGTTTCAACCTCGGCGCCGGAGCTGTCTTTAACGGTCAGCCAGTAGGTAACCCTGGCTCCCGGCGGCAAAGCGCCGGTCCGGCGCATATCCCATGCCCACTGGGTGGTGACTTCTTTAGCCGGGGTAAAGGCGACTTTGGCCTCGGCGATTACGGTAGCGAACGACTGGTGCTCCACGGTATAGTGCACGCGGATATCGGTAATATCGACATCACTCCGGGCGGAAATGGCGAGGAGGATACTATCGGGGAAGCTGACCGTCACCAAAGAGGGCGAAACCGTTAACCCGGTTTGCGCCTGCGCGGTGCCGGGTATAAACAGCGTAAAAAGCGAAATTAATACTAAAGCGATAACTAAAACTTTTTTCATTATTCTCTCTTTCCCATTATAGACCGTAAATAGGCGTTGATAAAACTATCCAACTCGCCGTCCAAAACGGCTTCGGTGTTGCTGGTTTCAAAATCGGTGCGGTGGTCTTTAACCATGCGGTAGGGGTGCAGAACGTAACTGCGTATCTGGCTGCCCCACCCTGCGTCAATGCGTTTGCCCTTCAGGCGGGCTTTTGCGGCTTCCTGTTTTTCTATCTCCAAGTCCAGCAGGCGCGCCCGTAATATCTTTAGCGCGTAATCCTTGTTCATGTGCTGGGAACGCTCGCTCTGGCAGGAAACGATAGTGCCGGAGGGTAGGTGAGTAATCCTGACGGCGCTGCTGGTTTTTTGCATATGCTGGCCACCGGGCCCGCTGGAGCGGAAGGTTTCTATTTTAATGTCTTCCGGCTTGATGTTGACCTCGATGTCGCTTTCGGCTTCAGGTAAAACTTCTACTAAAGCAAAGGAGGTATGCCGGGCGTGGTCGGAATCGAAGGGGGAGAGCCTGACCAAACGATGCACGCCATGCTCCGACTTAAGATAGCCGGCGGCGTATTCGCCCTTAACGTAAATAACGACTTTTTTAATTCCAGCTTCGTCGCCGGGGGAGGTGTCTAAAATTTCGGTCTTAAAGCCGCGGCGTTCCGCCCAGCGCAGGTACATGCGCAGAAGCATTTCCGCCCAGTCCTGCGACTCGGTGCCGCCCGCCCCGGCATGGATAGTTATTATGGCGTCGCGGGCATCATATTCACCGCTAAAAGCGAGCCGGAATTCCAGCTCGTCAATCTGTGTGGAAAGTGTATCCAACTCTTTGGTGAGTTCTTGCTGCATGGCGGCGTCTTCTTCCGAGACGGATATGAGTTCGGCGGCGTCGGCCAGTTTTTTCTCCAGCCCCCGCCACTGCTCTACGGTTTTCTTCTTGTCGGCAAGCTGGCGCATTAATCCCTGGGCTTTATTCTGGTCTTCCCAAAAACCGGGCTGGGATGATTGCGTTTCCAGCTTGACGATTTCTTTTTCTAAATTGGGGACGTCAAAGATGCTCCACGGCCATGGCGACACGGCCCTGTAGATTTTCGAGCTTATCAGTTAAGTCACTCATACTACTATTATCTCATCCCTTTTACTTTAACGCTACTACTACTTTTAAGTTACCCCCCGCCGCCTGATGGGCAAGGCGTGTGGGCTCCGGCAGGCGGCAGCCACGGCAACATGCCAGCACCCACTTTATGGCGTTGGGCAGACTAATCAAATGACCGATGGAGATATAGAGCGGTTTAACGTTAGCGCGGGTGCGCACTACCGCGCCGATAACCTCGCCGCTGTCGGTAAGGTCGGTGAAGCTGCCAGACTTTATGTCAGGTACTACATGCTCGCCGCAGAGGCGGGACTTGGCGCAACCGATGGTCGGGATTCCTAAAATCAGTCCCAGGTGCGAAGCCAAACCAATGCGCCGCGGGTGGGCAATGCCCTGCCCGTCCACCAGAACGAGGTCGGGGGCGGTTTTAAGTTTTTCAAAGGCCTGGAGCAAGAGCGGAATCTCGCGGAAGGACAATAGACCCGGCACATAAGGGAAAGTAACAGCATCTTTAACGACCTGCACTTCGGCAATCTGGAGGGAGGGATAGTCTAAAACGACGACCGCGCCGGAGCCGGTCTTGCTGAAACGGTTGACGGAAATATCCACGCCGGCGATGCGGCGGGGAGAACTAATGCTGCCGGTTTTGATAACTTCCGCCGCCAGCGTTTTTTGTATTTCTACAGCCTGCCTGGGGGTTACCTGCCAGTTATGACGCTGTATGATTTTCACGCCTTGATTATAGGCACAGGTAAAAGCCGTTAGCAATAAAATATATATTTGCCCAATAAAGAAAATATGCTACAATGGCTCAACGAACAATCCAGCAAGACGGAGAGACGTGACTTATATCATACGCCCCATGGCTAAAGAGGACATCGCGCAGGTGAACGAAATAGACCACGAAGCCTTCCCGACGCAGTGGCCGCCGCCCAACTACTACCAAGAGATAAAGAACAAGATAGCCCATTACCTGGTGGCTTATGACAACACGAGGATATTAAGCGGCTCGCCGCACGTACATGAGAAAAAAACCAATAAAGCTTCGTGGCTGTTCCCGTGGAGGAAACATGCCCTGGCCGTGGAAATTCCGCCGCCGGAGTATTACGTCGTGGGGTTTGCGGGCATCTGGATGCTCGCCGACGAGGCGCACATCACCAACCTGGCGGTGCGGGGGGAATACCGGCGTAGAGGGCTGGGGGAGTTATTGCTGATAGCTCTTATCGACCTTGCCGATGAGCTGAAAGCCCGCTTTATGACGCTGGAGGTGAGGGCATCCAACCTCGTAGCGCAAAGCCTCTACAGCAAGTACAGCTTTATGGAGATGGGGGTGCGGCGGGGCTACTATATAGACAACCGTGAGGACGCCATCATCATGTCCACCGACGTTTTATCTTCATATTCATTTAAGGAACACATCAAGCAATTAAGGGAGTCTCTGCAGAAAAAACTCGCTTGATATTAGACAATCATTATTTGCTCTTTTGCCCTATTGCCAATTTATGTTAGAATTATCTGTTAGGTGGATTTGAGGAGCCAAGGAGGTAACAACGATGTCAGGTCATAATAAGTGGTCTAAAATTAAGAATAAAAAAGGCGCTGACGATGTAAAGAAGGGCAACCTTTACACCAAGTTAACGCGAGAAATTATCATTTCGGCTAAAGAAGGCGGCGGCAACACGGAATCCAACTTCCGCTTGCGGCTGGCCATTCAGAAAGCACGTGATTCCAACATGCCCATGGACAACATCGACCGGGCTATTGCTAAAGGCACCGGCACCGGGGAAAGCGGCAGCTTTGAAGAACTAACACTGGAAGGCTACGGGCCTAACGGCGTTGCTATCATGGTCAGCGCCATGACCGATAACCGCAACCGCACCGTGCAGGAAGTCCGCAGCTCCTTTACCAAACACGGCGGGGCGATGGGCGAGAACGGCTGCGTCGCCTATATGTTCAAATCCCGCGGCGTGATAACCGTCAATACCGAAGGCGCCAACACTGACGACCTGGAGCTGGCGGCCATCGACGCCGGGGCGGAGGACGTTAACACCGGCGGCGGCATTATGGAAGTCTATACCAGGCCCGACACAATGGAAAAGGTACGCGCGGCTTTAGAAGCAGCCAAACTGAAAGTTGAATCCTCCGAAATACAGATGGTGCCGGAAACCCTGGTTACGCTAGATGAAAAAGGCGCCACCCAGGCTTTGAAACTGATTGACCGGCTGGAAGAGCTGGACGACGTGCAGAACGTCTATTCCAACGTTGATATCCCAGATTCCGTCATGGCTGCCATTCAAGCCGCCTCATAAGCTAAAGATTATGCAATGAAAATATTAGGAATCGACCCGGGCACGGTGGTAATGGGGTGGGGCGTTGTCGAGGGCGAGGGTACGGAACTTGCCCTGGTCGATTTCGGGGCGATAAGGGTTAAAGAAAAATCGCCGATGGGTGAAAGGCTGAACCAGCTTTACACCGAAATCCTCAAAATTATCCAACAATACCGGCCCGACTGCGTGGCCGTGGAGCAACCATTCGTCGCTAAAAACGCACGGACGGCTTTGGCTATCGGGCGGGCGCAGGCAATCGCCCTCCTCGCCGCCGCCAACCAAGCAATTCCCTCCTTTGAATACACCCCCGCCCAGATAAAACAGCGCGTTGCCAACTACGGCGCGGGCAGCAAAGAGCAAATACAGGAGATGGTACGCCTGCATCTGGGCCTGACAGAAATCCCCCAGCCAAACGATGCCGCCGACGCCCTGGCGACCGCCATCTGCCACGCGCAGGAATTGCATTTGAACAATCTATTAACAAGTCAGGGAGAACGACAATGATAGCCAGCCTGAACGGGAAACTGGAAAGCCTAAGCAGTGATTCGGCGATAATTAACGTGGGAGGCGTGGGATTTAAAGTCTTTATGCCCACGTCGGCACTGGCGAACATTGGAATGCCGGGGGCGGAGGTTAAAGTTTTTACCCACACCCACGTGCGCGAGGACGCGATAACGCTTTACGGCTTCCCTACCGCCGAGGAAATGTGGCTCTTTGAAACGCTACTAGGGGTTTCGGGGCTGGGACCAAAGCTATCCCTGGCAATGCTCTCCGCTCTGACGCCGAACCAGGTCACGACCGCCATCGCTACCGGCAGCGCCGAGATGCTGGATATGATACCGGGCATCGGGAAGAAGGTTGCCAGCCGTATTATATTAGAACTCAAGGAGAAAATCGGGGCGGGATGGGCGATAGCGCCGGAGACGCAGGTATCGCAGGAGAACGCGGACGTGCTGGCGGCTCTCACAGCGCTGGGGTACTCCGCCGCGGAATCGGTGAAGGCGGTAGCTTCCCTGCCCGCCGACGCCGAGCTAAAGCTGGAGGACAAGGTAAAGCTGGCGCTGCAGTACCTGGGGAGTAGGTAACAAATTCTAAAAACCCTCTGTATCTCCCTTTACGAAAGGGAGACTTCCCAACACCGCCGGATTCTTCGCTTCGCTCCAGAATGACAATCATAGATTCGTTCAAAAGATTTTTTTCTTTTTAGCTTCAATTCCCGTTTTTTGTTATTAGTATTATGTTAAGTTTTATTTTTCTTTTAAAGCGACACGAAGGTTGCCGATGTAGTATATAATTAATCGGGCGAGAGGTGGAAGAGGAAAATGGCGGGGCATTAAGAGTAATACCGAGAGTGAGATTGCCACGTCCTTCTGCGGAAGGACTCGCAATGACAGGGGGAAATATGAAAGCATCGGTAGGGAAAATAGGGCGAGTATTTGTATTAAGGCTGGAGGACGGCGATATGGTGCCGGACTGCATTGAAAAATTCGCTGAAGAAAAGGGCATCAAGGTGGGGCAGGTGGTGCTGGTGGGGGGAATAGGAGCGGGGCAAGTCGTAGTTGGGCCACGCAAGACAGCAGAGATGCCTCCCGAACCGGTACTGCTGCCAGTGGACGGGGCGCACGAGGTGGAGGGGGTGGGCATCATCGCGCCGGACAAGGACGGCAAGCCGGTGCTGCATATACATGCATCTTTAGGGAGGGGCGGACGAACACTAACGGGGTGTTTGCGCCCGGGCGTCAAGACGTGGCTGGTGGGGGAGGCGGTTATTTACGAGATACTGGGCACCAGCGCCAAGCGCCTGCCGGATAAAAAGAGCGGGTTTAGTTTGATGGAGATGTGAGGAGAGTTGAAGCTGGCTAAGTGCGAAAAGGAAACCACCCCGCCCGAAGACGTCACCAGCCTTTACGAAATCCTGACCGAGCGGAATAGTTAGGTTTGCAAGATAGAAAGCGGTATATTAGTATTAGCCCTTCCTTCTGTCGGCCTATTATGGTATATACTTAAAGAAGAGGGGAAAAAATATGTCTGCTTTGTATATCATATTGGGCGGAGTGGCGGGGGGAGGCTTAGGCTGGCTGCTGGACAAGATCATTGACCGTAAACAGCCGGCGACTACACAAACCTGCGAAACTTCCACTTGAGGATTGCGCCCTAACACCGGTCCCTGGTCAGGGACTGTTTACGGCGTCATCCTGGGCATAATAATAACGGCAATTATTATAGCGGTGGTATAAAATGCGGCGGAGGAAAAGCTATACCAAAATAGCTTTAGTCCTGGTGCTGGGGGTGCTCTTACTAACCTCCTGCAGCAGCCCGACGGCAACAAGCCCGATAACGACTACCTCCGTTCAAACAACCACCACAACATCCACGACCAGCGAGACGGTTGACCCGTTTATCGTCTGGTGGGAAGACTTTAGCCAGCCCTTCACCCTCAATACGACGAATTATTGCAGTTTTTTCCGGGGGGCGTGGGGGTCAAGGCTGGACGAGCTAAGAGGCTATTTACTTAACGCTGAAAAGCTGCGTGAGGCAGGCGTTGACACCATAATGGTGGAGGCGGAGATTGTCCTAGACCGGGAAACGCACGAGCCAAAATCCATCGGGGACGACGTCTTTATTTTCTACATACAGGCGCTGAAAAACGCCGGTTTCAGAATCGTTCTCATTCCAAATCCGATGCACCCCAACCTCGACCAAGGGCTGGGCTATGATTGGGAAAATAACGATGCGAATGCTTTTTACCATCCCGGTTTCGAGTTGATTAAGAAGTTCGACGAGGTGGTGGTGCAGTGGGCGCAAATTGCGGAAGAATACAGCGCAGACGCCTTTTTGCCCATCCTCGAACCTTATAAACTCGCCGGGGACTACAACACCGCGTCGCGCTGGCTGCAGGAAATCCTGCCCCAGATTAAAGCGGTCTATCACGGGCCGGTCTGGGGGACGGACGGCATGTACGACACCAGCCCCGGGCGGAGCATCCCCACACCTTACGACTACGGCGGTTACGACCTCCTCTTGAGCGGGCCGCCCGCCGGCTGGAAGGAAGCAAACTCCTGGGAAGATATGATGGAAGGCTTTATCGGGAAGGGGTTGGAGTACGTTAATGACTACGGCTTGGAGGGGTTCGGGCTTTACGAATACGGTGGATATACGGGGGGCATCTGGTACGAGGACACGCAAATGGGAAGCTTCGACCAGATATTGAGTCAGGAGCAGGCGGCGGATA
>JAQTMM010000022.1 GCA_028714335.1 Dehalococcoidales bacterium | reverse complement strand
GGCGACAGGATTACCCGGCAGGGTTTCTGGCAAAAACTCAAGGAATACACCAAATCGGCCGGATTAAGCACTCAAATCAGCCCTCACACCTTAAGGCACAGCTTTGCAACCCATATGCTTGGCGGCGGTGCCGATTTAAGGTCTGTACAAGAATTGCTGGGGCATGCTAATATTTCTACGACACAGGTTTATACCCACTTAACTACCGACCAGGTGCGCCGGAGTTATGATAAGTCACACCCCAGAGCTAAATAACTAACTAATACCGGAGGTAAACGGATGTCCAAACACTCGAAACACGGCCGCGGCAAGCATTCTCACTTCAAGAGAGCGCAAAAACGCCAACAAATGCAGATGAATACCATGGCGCAGTCCAATGCCGGTGAAATACAGCCAGCCACTAATACTATGCAGCAAACACCGTCTGCTACACCGATGACGCCTAAGCCTGCAGTCGTGACATCCCGTCCCCAGCCTCAAATTCAAAGGCGTTCTTCATCTACCGCCGCTTTACCGTTACATTACGAGTTTATCGCCGGTGATTTAAAGAGAATCGGTATCTTAACTGTTGCCGTTCTTGTTATTTTAGTTGTCCTGTATATATTCCTAAGATAAAAGCGGGTGTGGCTGCTATGAAGGACTTCGATGCGGCTAGAGCCGAACTAATCAAGCATCTCGCCGCCGAGATTCGGGATAAGCGAGTCCTAGCGGCTATGGCACGTATTCCCCGCGAACAATTTATACCAGAAAAAGGCCGTCACCTAGCATATGAAGATGGGCCTCTACCAATCGGCTGGGAGCAGACAATCTCCCAGCCCTTAATTATAGCCATTATGTCCGAGGCTTTGGAGCTTACCGGTAACGAAAAGGTATTAGAAGTTGGTACCGGCAGCGGCTACCAGACAGCCATCCTCGCTGAGCTCGCGGAAAAAATCATATCTGTCGAACGCGTCCCCTCTTTAGCGGACTTGGCCCGGCAAACATTGGAGAATCTGGGCTATAAAAATATCGAGATACATCTAGCTGAAGAGACTTTAGGATGGCAGTGCGATGCTCCTTACGACGATATCATGGTTACTGCGGCCGCCCCGGAAATCCCCGATGACCTACTTTCCCAGTTACGTGTTGGCGGCCACATGGTAATTCCAGTTGGCCCTCGTTATTCTCAAGAGCTTTACAAGGTTACCAGACAAACCAGCAAGAATAAAATAGAAAATCTTGGGGGTTGCCGTTTCGTCTCACTTATCGGTAAAGGCGCCTGGCAAAATTAAAACATGGAGGAAGAAAATGGACGTTTTTGAAGTTATTAAAAACCGACGCAGCATCCGGCAGTATAAACCAGACTCTGTAGATGATAAAACAATAGAAAAAGTGCTCGAAGCCGCCCATTGGGCGCCATCCTGGGCTAATCAACAGTGCTGGCGCTTTGTGATTGTGCGTGATGCTAAGATAAAGTCGGAGATTGCCGACACACTTAATAAATTAACAGTTGATAATGAACCTGTAGCAAACGCCGCTGCTACTTCCATTAGGCAGGCCCCCGTTTTGATAGTTCTGTGCGCCGAAAAAGGCAAAGCTGGCTATGGTATTGACGGTTCGCCACAGAACGATAAAGGCGAATACTGGTATATGTTCGATATTGCGCTAGCGATGCAGAATCTCACGCTGGCGGCTCATGCTCTGGGACTAGGTACGGTAATCGTCGGCGGCTTTAACATCGCTAAGGTAGAAAAAATCCTGGGCGTCCCGAATACCTGCACCGTAGTCACGATGACGCCTCTGGGTGTGCCCGATCATAAAGGCCAGGTTTCACCGCGTAAACAGCTTTCGGAAGTGATTATTAAAGATAAGTTTAGTTAGGAGAAACAAATGGATTTATTTGACGCCCTTATGAACCGGCGAAGCGTCCGCCGTTACAAAGCCGATCCGGTTGATGATAAGCAAATCGAGGCGATACTTGAAGCCGGCCGCTGGGCGCCTTCCTGGGCAAATACGCAATGCTGGCGCTTTGTGGTTGTCAGGGACGCTAACGTTAAAACCCAGTTGGCTTCGACCTTATCTACAGTCAAACTACCGGATAAAGAGATAGACAATCCAGCCTTCAACGCTATGACCGCAGCTCCGGTAGTGATTGCCGTCTGCGCCAAAACAGGAATAGCCGGCGCAAAACACGGCTCCAGCGGCGATGCAACCGAATACGCCACCGATAAAGGCGATTGGTTTATGTTCGATATTGCCCTGGCAGTGGAGAATATGCTGCTGGCAGCACATGGACAGGGATTGGGGACGGTTATAGTTGGAGCGTTCGACGCACAAAAAGCTGAAAAAATCCTCAACGTACCCGAGGGATACCGCGTTGTTGTCCTCTGCCCGGTTGGTGTACCGGAAGCGCCCGGTAAAGCCCCGCCACGTAAAGAATTGACCGAGATTGTCGTAAAAGATAAATTCACCTAGTATATTTTCTGTTTTCGTTATCTCATCCGACCAGTCTGTCAGCTTGCTGTAGGCAGGCGTCTGCGGGTATAATGATAACCGTAAGATTTTATAGAGAAGGTGATTTCATGCCTAAATACAGTCTGGAGAATATCCACAACATTGTATTATTATCCCACGGCGGTGCCGGTAAAACTTCGCTCTCCGAGGCAATGCTTTTTAACGCCGGAGTTATAAACCGCCTGGGTAAAGTTGATGACGGTTCTTCTACATCGGACTACGACCCGGACGAAGCTAAACGACGCATTAGTATTAACCTTTCCATCTTACCCCTCACCTGGAAAGAACGAAAGATAAACGTCCTCGACGCCCCAGGCTATGCCGACTTCGTCGGCGAAGTTAAAGCCGGTATGCGTGTCAGTGAAGGTGCCATCATCGCCGTTTGCGCCGCCTCCGGCGTGGAAGTCGGCACGGAGATGGTCTGGAATTACTGCGAAGAAGCCAAATTACCCCGCCTGGTTTACATTAACAAAATGGACCGTGAGAACGCCGATTTCTTTAAAGCCGTTGATGAAATCAAGTCCCGGCTTGGCGGCAGGTGTCATCCTATGCAGATAACCATCGGTTCACAAAAAAGCTTTGAAGGCGTCGTTGATCTTTTAACGATGAAAGCCTATACCGGTTCTCCCACTAAAGAGGTTGACGTACCTGATTCCGTCAAAGCCCAGGCGGAATCTTACCGTGAGAAACTCGTGGAAGCTATCGCCGAGGTTGACGACAAACTCATCGAAAAATACCTTGGCGGCGAGCAACTCTCTTTGGAAGAATTGACTAAAGCCTTAAAGCAGGGCGTTGCATCAGGCAAAATCGTGCCCATTTTAGCAGGTTCGGCACTACAAAATATCGCCGTGAACCGCGTGCTGGATGCGATTTTCGATTATATCCCACTGGCTAAAGAACAAAAGGTATCAACCGATAAAGGCGATATCGATGCATCTGAAACTGCCCCGCTGGCTGCTTTAGTATTTAAAACCACCGCCGATCCCTATGTTGGAAAGTTAACGTATTTCCGCGTTTATAATGGCGTATTCACCAGCAACTCACAGGCCTATAACGCCAATCAGGGTTCGCCGGAACGTATCGGCCAGCTCTATTTCATTCGTGGTAAAAACCAGGAACCCACTACTGAAGTGCGGGCCGGCGATATCGGCGCGGTAGCAAAATTAGGCGTTACCGCCACCGGCGACACTCTTTGCGCCCAGGATAAGCAGTCAAAAATTACCCCTATCGTATTCCCCTCCCCCATTTTCCGTGAAGCTGTCTATCCTAAATCTAAAGCAGACATCGACAAGATGGGTTCGGCGCTTACCCGCTTGACCGAAGAAGACCCTACCCTGACCGTTCACCGTGAACAAGGCACCGGCGAGACTATCCTCTCCGGCATGGGTGATTCCCACCTTTCGGTAGCCGCTGAAAAGATGCAGCGTAAGTTCGGTGTGAATGTCGAATTGGCTATTCCTAAGGTCCCTTACCGTGAGACGATTACCATGCCTTCTAAAGCCGAGTACAAGCACAAGAAGCAGTCCGGCGGTCACGGCCAGTACGGACATGTGTTGTTAGAACTTGAGCCTAAAGCCGACCGTAGCCCTTGTGAATTCGACGAAAGAGTTGTTGGTGGTTCTGTGCCTCGCAACTACATCCCCGCTGTAGAAAAAGGTGTCGTTGAGGCTTATTCTGAAGGCTGTTTATGCGGATATCCGGTTATCGGTGTAAAAGCCACTCTTTACGACGGTAGTTTCCACCCGGTTGATTCTTCGGAAATCTGCTTCAAGATTGCCGGCGCCGGGGCGTTTAAAAAAGGTCTGGCTGAAGGTCACCCGATATTACTGGAGCCGATAATGAACCTAAAAGTCACCGTACCCAACGATCTTACCGGCGATATCATCAGTGACCTTAACACCAAGCGCGCCCGCGTTATGGGCATGAACCCGGAGGGCGGCATTAATGTTATTGACGCGCAGGTGCCTTTGGCGGAAATCCAGCGTTACAGCATCGACCTAAAATCAATGACACAGGGCCGTGCCAACTACACGATGGAATTCGACCACTACGAAGAGGTTCCGTCCAACATTACTCAAAAGCTGGTAGCACAAAAACAGGCGGAAAAAGCCGAGTAATCTATAGTAAACAGGCAGTAAACAATAAGGCGTCCCATATTCTGGGACGCCTTTATTTTTGTCTGAATAATTTATGATTCTTTTAGTTTTTGAGTAAAAGCCGGCAACACTTTCTTCCAATCGCCTACCACACCGTAACGCGCGTGCCGGAAAATGTTTGCTTCTTTATCCTTGTTAATAGCAATAATTGTCTTGGAACCGGAACAGCCGCTCATGTGTTGACTGGAGCCGGAAATAGCAACCGCGATATATACATCCGGGGCGATTATTTTTCCGGTTAGCCCCACCTGCGCCGTATCGGATACCCAGTTGTTGTCGCAAGCCGGGCGGCTGGCGCCTACCGCTCCTTTTAGTAATTTGGCTAGTTCATCAATCTGTTTAAAGCCGTCTGTGCTGCCGATTCCTCTTCCGCCAGCTACCACCACCGGGGCGTCTTCCAGCTTGATGCCAGCTACTTCTTCTTCAACCCTGTTGATTATCTTCGTCTTTAACGCCGATTCATCCAACTCCGCCGGAACACTCACTACTTCGCTTTTTCGTGATGCATCCGGGGCTAAAGGCGCGAAGGCTTTGGTGCGTATGGTTACTATCTGCGGGTCGGTTTCTGTAATAAAAACAGCTTGGGCATTGCCGCCGTAAACAGGCTTGGTTTGAAGCAGTTTCTTGGTAGTGGAATCAATAGCCAGTTCCACACAGTCCAGTGTGGCGACGGTATTGAACCGGGAGGCCAATCGCGGCGCTAGTTCGCGTCCACTGTCGTTCTGCCCCATTATGATTATCTGGGGCTTAATCTGCGTAATTACTTTTTCCAGTACGTTCAAATAGGCGTCAGGTTGGTATTCATTCAGATTTGTATCGTCTACGAGAAACACCCTGTCCGCACCGGCGGCGATTGCCTGCTGCGCAATAGTTTTATCACCGATAATGATAGCGGCAACTGCCTGTCCCAGATTATCCGCCAATGTTTTCCCGATGCCCAATCCTTCTGCGGAAATCGGCAGGATTTTATTTTCCTTGGATTCACAATATACAGCTACACCTTTATATTCAGACACGATATTTACCTCTATTTAAAGTATCTTGGCTTCACGGAGTTTCACTGCCAGGTTGATGGCCATTTCTTCCGGCGTTTCGCCCTCGGTGAATTCACACTTGGCTTCATGCTCCGGCTGGTAAAGCTTTTGCAGCTTTGTTCGTTGTTGAACAGCGCCCGAATCATAACCGATGTCGGCGGGTTTCCAGATAATCGGCTCAATTTTCTTGGCTGCCATTATCCCTTTAATAGTGGGATAACGCGGCTCGCCGACTTCATTGCTAACGGTCACCACCATGGGGATTGCTGATTCTATAACGTCGTATCCCGACGAATTGACTCGTTCAATTTTTACTTTGTCCTCGCTCGATTCTATTTTACGAGCCAGGACTACGCACGGAATACCAAGTATCTCGGCGATAACAGGCCCGGTCTGTCCGGCGTTAGTGTCCGATGCCTCCCTGCCGCACAAAACGAGGTCGAATTCACTCTTTTTCTTAATCGCCAGCGCCAGAGCGTTGGCCGTCTGCCAGCCATCCAGATTAGCAAAAGTCTCATCCTCCAAAAGGATAAGTTCATCGGCACCCATTGCCAGCGGTTTTTTAACAACTTCACGCAGCAAGTTGGCGCCCATGGTAATAATGGTTATCTTGCCGCCTACAGCTTCTTTAAGACGCAGCGCCGCTTCTACGGCGTATTCGCCATAGGGGTCGATGACCGGGGCGGCCCCTTTCATTTCCGCTTTGTTGTTAGCAGTATCGATGCTGAAACTGGCGGGGGGAGCCTCCGGGTCAATAACCTGTTTTATACATACGACTATATTCATGTTTAATCCTTAAAAAATGTCGCTGGAAGTCAAACTCAATTTAGCATTGTGACGCTTACTATGTCAAACGTAAGATGATGACACGTTCGATGCCCGCCAGGTCTTTTTTTACCTCAACTAGACCCGACGGGAAATGCTCGCGTAAAATAGCCATTACATCTCCACTTTGCCTCTGCCCGATTTCTAAGAGCAAACTACCCTTTTTGTTGAGTTTGTTTACTGCCTGATGGCACAGTGTTTTTATTTTGTCCAGTCCCTTTTCCCCACCATTTAGCGCTAACGATGGTTCAAAGCTTAAGGGGCCTTTATCCGGCATATCTTTCTCTCTGACGTACGGCAGATTCGCCACGATGATATCAACCAATTCCGGCAGTGATTGTAACAAATTACCGTGTAATAAAGTTACCTTGTCTAATACGCCGTGCTTTTCGCAATTTTGTTTAGTTACTTTCAATGCATCGTTCGAAATATCAATAGCGGAAATCTTGATATTAGGAATGCTTACAGCAAGACTAATAGCAATAGCGCCGCAGCCGGTGCCTATATCCGCAATCGTTGAGTAACGATATTCCTGACATAAACTAATAGCTTGTTCTACCAGTAATTCGGTTTCCGGGCGAGGTATCAAAACGCGCTGATTGACTATAAAATCCAGTCCGTAGAATTCTTTGTGCCCTGTGATATACGCCGAGGGTTCGCCTTTGGTCCGCTTCTCAATAAGTTTTAGTAAGTGTTTAACGTCGGCTGGTTTGATATCATTATCGAGGTCGGTATATAGTTGAGAACGGTTGATTCCCAGAATATGTCTTAGCAGTATTTCGCCTTCTAAAGTGGCATCTTCAATCTGGTTTTCTGCGAGGATTTTACGGACTTCGGCTAAGGCTTTACGGCGGTTCACACCTGTTGTTCCTCAAGCTGTTTTTCATGTTCTGCCGTTGTGAGGGCTTCTATCAAACCATCGAGGTCTCCATCCATCACCCGCGGCAGGTTATGGACCGATAAATCAATGCGGTGGTCGGAGATGCGGTCCTGCGGATAGTTATAGGTCCGGATTTTTTCGGAGCGTTCGCCGGTGCCGACCTGTGAACGCCTTTGGGAGCTGATAGCCTCTTCCTGTCGGCGCCTTTCAGCGTCCAAGAGACGCGTGCGTAAAACGGACATCGCTTTAATCTTGTTCTGCAGCTGTGAACGCTCGTCCTGGCAAACCACAATCATCCCCGTCGGCAGATAGGTAATCCGTACCGCAGAGGCGACCTTATTTACGTTCTGGCCGCCGGCGCCGCCGCTGTGAAAGATATCTATTCTTAAATCGTCGGGGTTGATATCAATATCTACCTCTTCGGCTTTGGGCAGCACTGCTACAGTTGCGGTAGAGGTATGTATTCTGCCGGAGGACTCAGTGACCGGCACGCGCTGTACACGGTGCACGCCGCTTTCATACTTTAATTTACTATAAGCGTTTTTACCTCTAACCTCAAAGATGACTTCTTTAAATCCACCCTTACCACTGCCTTCACTCATACTCAAGATATCGGTTTTCCAGCCTTTGTCCTGCGCGTAGCGGCTGTACATGCGGTACAGGTCTCCGGCGAAGATTGCGGCTTCATCGCCACCCGTCCCCGCCCTTATCTCAACGATAATATCCTTTTCGTCGTTGGGGTCTTTAGGTATTAAAGCTAAACGTAATTCTTCACTTAAAGTGTCTATTCGAGACTGCAATTCAGCACTTTCCTGTTTAATTAATGCTGCCATTTCTTCGTCGCTGCCGGAAGCGCCCATTGAGTTCAGGTCTTCAAGTTCTTTAGCCAATTTCTTGTATTTACGGTATTTTTGAACGATGTCATCGTACCTGGAGCGTTCCTGTGATAGCTCCTGAAGTTTCTTTAAATCAGTAGCTATTTCCGGCTGCGCCAGTTTCTCGTCAATCTCCTGGTAGCGCTTTTCTATTTTACCCAGTTGCTCGAACATTTTTATCTGTTTTCCTCACTTGAATTATAACATAGCGTTACGCGGCGCTGAAAGCCGTTTGAATTGACATGTTTTTCCCAAAAATCTTATAATTTATAGGATTCATCATTTCTTTGCGTGAGTTGTATGTTGAGAGACTTTATTGACGCTTCAGATACCGCTTCCACTACTACACCTAAAAGGAGACGATAATGGACTTTCAGGATTGCATTAAGTTTGCCAACGAAAACAAGACTTGCTACCTGGCTACGGTAGAAGGCGACCAGCCCCGCGTCAGGGCGATGGGCATGTGGTACGCCGATGAGGCCGGCTTCTGGTTCCAGGGGCAGACCGTTAAAGCTTTTTATAAACAGCTACAATCTAATCCCAAGGTGGAACTCAACTTCACCACCAAAGACTTCAATAAAGTGATGCGTGTTTACGGCAAGGCTAAAATCATTACCGATAACGCCATCCGCACCAAGTGCATCGCGGAACGCCCGTTTGTTAAGAACATGGGCATCACCACCCCGGATAATCCCCTGCTGGCGGTCTTTCAGGTTTACACCGGCGAAGCTTACTTCTGGACCTTTGCTGACAGCATGAAGGAAGCCGATATTCCACGCATTAAGTTCGGCAAATAAAATAGTTCTCTATTTAAGATACTGCCTTTTTTGAAATACATAGTATAAGCGAGGCGATATGACACTACCTAACATCTTTTGGATTGTACCCGTAGCTGGAGTCCTAACCATTATCTTTGCCGTTTTCCTCATCCGCAACGTGATGAAGCGCCCCACCGGCACCCCCAAGATGAAAGAAATCGGGGACATTATCTTTAAGGGGGCGTGGGCTTTCCTAAAGCGCCAGTACAGCACCATCGCGATGTTTTCCGTAGCTATTGCGGCGATTATCGGCGTGCTGGTCGGCGTGTTGGGCCACACCGGCGTCGAGCAATACGGCTATAGCTCTTTTGACGTTGGCTGGCGTACTTCCGTAGCTTTCCTGGTCGGCGCTTTTTGTTCCGGACTGGCCGGTTTTATCGGCATGTACATCGCCGTTAAGTCCAATGTCCGCTGTGCCGCGGCCGCGCAAAAGAGCCTGAAAGAGGCTGTAGAAGTCGCCTTACGCGGCGGCGCGGTATCCGGCTTTCTTATCACGGCATTAAGCCTTATCGGTGTTACGGCTATCTTCTTTGCTTACGGCGGTAATGAAAACCCTCAAATTGCACCACACTTAATCGTCGGTTTTGGCTTCGGCGCTAGTTTTGTAGCCCTCTTTGCTCAGCTGGGCGGCGGTATTTACACTAAAGCGGCGGATGTGGGCGCCGACCTCGTGGGTAAGGTTGAATCCGGCATTCCGGAAGACGACCCCCGTAATCCCGCCGTCATTGCTGACCTTGTGGGCGATAACGTTGGCGACTGCGCAGGACGCGGCGCCGACCTTTTTGAGTCTACCGCCGCCGAGAACATCGGCGCGATGATACTCGGTGTGATGGCTTATGTTATCACCAAGAATGTTGCCTGGGTTTTGTTCCCCTTATGCATACGCGGCTTTGGTATGCTTGCCAGCATGGTAGGACTGCTCTGTGTCAGGGCTAAAGAGAATGAAAACGCTATGAGCGCCCTTAACCGCGGTTATTTCATAGCTATAGCGTTGTCCGTTGTCGGACTGGCAATTACCGTTTACTATATGCTGGACAACTGGTGGCTCTTCGGGGCGGGGATGGTGGGTATAGTTGCCAGCATTGTGGTGGTCTTTGTCACGCAATACTATACCGAATGGCGCTACCGGCCGGTACGTGATATCGCCGAGGCGTCAAAGACAGGCCCAGCCACGAATATTATCATGGGAATGTCGGTGGGTTTTTCCACCACCTTTGCCACAGCTATGATTATCGGTGTGTCATTAATCGTCGCCTACTGGATGGGCGACCAGAGCGGTGTTTTGGGCGCTGGGGCTTTCGGGACAGCCGTCGCTACGATGGGCATGCTGATGACCTGCCCTTACGTGCTTTCCATGGATACCTTCGGGCCGATTACCGATAACGCCAATGGCATCAACGAGATGGCGGGCGCCGGTGAAAACGTCCGAAAAATCACCGACCGGCTGGACGCCGTGGGCAACACCACCAAAGCTTTAACCAAGGGCTACGCCATGGTCTCGGCGGGGCTGGCGGCTTTCCTGCTTTTCCAGGCATATCTGGACAGAGTCTCGCTAATAAAGTTCGGTGTTGAGGGCCAATACACCATCGTCAACATTGCCCGCATAGAAGTATTCGTGGGCGCTTTGCTAGCCGCGATGATTGTCTACCTGTTCAGCTCCTGGGCGATTAAGGCGGTGGGTAAAACAGCTTCCAAAATTATCGAGGAGGTGCGGCGGCAGTTCAAGGCCGACCCCCAGATACTTAATCCCCTTGATCCCAAGCACCCCCACGTACCCGACTACGCCAAAGCGGTTGACATCACCACGCGCGCCGGCCTGCGTGAAATGATTGCCCCCGGATTGCTGGTAATACTGGCACCAATTGTCATTGGGGTGGTATTTAAGTACCTCCCGCTCGGGTACGACGCGGCAATGGTCGTGGCGGCAGTATTGATGGTGGGTACCATCAGCGGCATTATGCTGGCGTCGTTTATGAACAACGGCGGCGGCGCCTGGGATAACGCCAAGAAGATGATTGAGGACGGTCAGCTTAAGGACGACAAGGGTAACGTTTTAGGTAAAGGGTCCTTTGCGCACCAGGCGGCCGTGGTTGGGGACACATTGGGCGATCCGCTTAAAGATACCGCAGGACCTTCTTTGCACGTGCTGGTTAAACTCCTGGCGACAATTACATTAGTCATGTGTCCGCTGTTTATCTAGTCATTAGTTAAGTTAAATACAAGGGCGGGATGAATGTCCCGCCCTTGTTTATTCGTTATAAAATATTTTTTTATTTTAGCTTCAAATCAGACAATTTGTTATTTGTATTATGTAAAATACCTTTTTCTTATTCCCTATTACAGAATATAAGGCCTCACGACCAGCACAGCAACGGGCAAATGTCGCAAAACATTCTTGTCATGTATAGTGAAAATAAATATAATAAAAGCGTGGAAAATCAGGATTTTAAAGAATATAACCTGACACTGATACCGGGTAAAGGCGGGTGAGAATGAGCCGGAGGCGGAGTGACGCGTGCCGTCATTACATTCCCCATAGACATCCGCCCGTTTTTTGATATATGGGCAAAGGCGATTCCTACTGCCGCTTATAACAAAGACATACCAATTTTGAGTTTCCGTTATAAAGAGTTGCGGGTGATTATCACCGCCGAAGAAATAATGATTAAAGACCTGCAAACCGACGCTGAAGCACGGGAAGTAATTGATTTTCTGGAAGGACTAGTGAAATGAACAAACCCGCCGGTCGCCTTTCATTTCTAGATAGATTTTTAACGCTGTGGATATTCCTCGGGATGGGGCTGGGGGTATTGCTGGGGTGGAAAACCGGGGTCGGCGACTTCATCAATTCGTTAAGTGTGGGGACGACTTCCATCCCCATAGCCGTCGGACTGATACTAATGATGTATCCCCCGCTGGCTAAGGTACGCTACGAGGAAATGGGGCGCGTCTTCCGCAACTGGAGAGTGCTTTTACTATCGCTGGCACAGAACTGGATAATCGGGCCGATACTAATGTTCTTCCTGGCGATACTTTTCATGGGCAAGGTCTGGCCGAACTATCCTTACATGTACGGCTTGATAATGATCGGGCTGGCGCGCTGTATCGCCATGGTAATCGTCTGGAACGAGCTGGCTAAAGGCGACAGGGAATACGCGGCGGGGCTGGTAGCTTTAAATTCCATCTTCCAGATTCTCTTCTACTCGCTTTACGCGTGGATATTCATCACCATCCTGCCGCAGTGGTTCGGGCTGGAGGGTTCGGCGGTGGATATAACAATGTGGGACATCGCCAAAAGCGTTTTGATATACCTTGGGATACCGTTCTTCGGGGGTTTGCTGACGCGCTTTGTCTTCCTAAAAACCAAGGGGCGCGACTGGTACGAAAGCAAATTCATCCCCAAGATAAGCTGGATAACGCTGACGGCGTTATTATTCACCATCGTGGTGATGTTCTCGCTCAAGGGCGACTTAATCGTGCAAATACCCCTGGACGTAGTAAAGATTGCCGTGCCGCTGTTAATCTATTTTGTCATCATGTTCCTGGTGTCTTTCTGGATGGGGAAGCGGATTGGGGCGAACTACAGCCAGACAGCTTCGATAGCCTTTACGGCGGCGTCCAACAATTTTGAGCTGGCGATTGCGGTGGCGGTGGCGGTCTTCGGCATCAACAGCGGGGAGGCTTTTGCGGCGGTGATAGGGCCGCTGGTGGAAGTGCCGGTGCTGATATCGTTAGTGAATTTGTCTTTGTGGTTCCAGAAGAGGTATTGGAAAAGCAAATAAAAGTCATATGTAATGGGCAGACTATAAACCGCCCTTTCACTTTTGACTAAAATACGTCAGCCGTAATGGCAAACCAGGAACAATTTTAAAAAAAGAAAAGGCAGGGATAGCCAATGCCAGACAAACTTATATTTGAAGTAATGGTAGAAATCGACCCACAACAGATATCTCAACTAAAAAGTCCAGCAGGAGAAGTAATCATGATACCTTTCTCCGGCACAGTAAAAGGAGAGATATTTAACGGGCATGTCCTCCCCGGAGGAGTTGATACCCAAACAGTCGATATTAATGGAGTAAGGCATATGTCCGCGCGTTATATGCTGGAAGGTAATGATAAAGACGGAGAACCGTGCAAGATTTACATCGATAACAACGGATGGTTCCCCAGTGAAATGACGATGCCGTTTAAAACTATCCCGACCTTCTTTACGGACAGTAAAGCTCTGGCAAGCTACCTCCATAGTAACAAATTCCGCACAGAAGGACACCCTCAGCATGGTGGTGTTACCATTAAAGTGTTTGAAATATGTAGTTAACCGTGAGATGCGCCTTAAGGTTACACTTTTACCTTAAAAAAGTATTAGCGCGGATTTCCGTAGCAATGGTGGAATCGGGGCCGTGGCCGGGATGAATGACGGTTTCCGGCGGCAGCGTCAACAGCTTGGTCTTAATGCCCTTGATTAACGCGTGATAGTCGCCGTCTATGAGGTCATAGCGGCCAATGCCGTAGTTGAAAAGCGTGTCGCCGGTAAAGACATGTCCCTCCCCCGCCAGACTAATGCCGCAGGGTGTGTGGCCGGGAGTATAAAGCACTTTGAAGCTTAGCCCCCCGATTTCTATAACGTCGCCGTCTTTCAGGATTCTGGTGGGTTTGGGTGCGCCTTCATAAGGCTCTTCAAAGAGGTAGCTGGGAGACTGTGGGAGGTATTGAGCGCATTCGGCGTGGGCGGCAAGCTCGGCTTTGGTGGCGTTATAGACCTGCCCTGCTGCACCCACATGGTCGGGGTGACGGTGGGTTAAGATAATCAGTTTTATCTTTAGCCCCAGTTTTTCCACCACTCTTAAGATTTCCGGAGCGTTGGCGCCGGGGTCGATAATCATCCCCTCTTTTGTCGCCTCGTCAGCTACGATATAACAGTTACTGGCATAGGGACCGACGACGAGTTTACGTATCAGCATGATATCAGTATAACCGAACCACTTGCCTGATTTCTACGCTATACGTTAAACTTGATTAGAGGATTTCTAGAGGGAGAAAAGCTTTGGCAGACATCCGCCCGTTTCAAGGCGTGCACTACAACCCCGCCGTGGTGAAAAACCTGGCTAAAGTCATTTGCCCTCCTTACGACGTTATTGACGCGCATTTGCAGGACGTACTTTATCAGCGCAGCGACTATAACTTCGTGCGCATCGAGTGGGGCAAAGAGCAGCCGCAGGACAAGGACACCTTCAACAAATACACGCGAGCCGCCGTTACGCTGATGAGCTGGCTGGAGAAAGAAATCCTGGTGGCGGACGCAAAGCCGTCTCTATACCTAGACGAGCACACTTTTAAGTGCCACAGCAAGACGCTCTGCCGGCGCAACCTCTATTGCCTGGTAAAGCTGGAGGACTGGAGCAAGATGGTCGTCCGCCCGCACGAAGGCACGCTCGCCAAAGCTAAAAGCGACCGTCTGACAATGCTCTGGACGCTGCAGGCGAACACCAGCCCCATCATGACACTTTACGAGGACAAAGATAAGAGTATCGTCACGGTGCTGGACACTTCAACTAAAGATAATCCGGCTTTCAGCGTGGCCAACCTTAACGGCGAGAACCATAAAGTATGGCCGCTGACCGACAGCAACGCCATCAACCGGATTGCCAACAGCCTCGCCAATCAGCCCTTATATATAGCCGACGGGCACCACCGCTACGAAAGCGCCCTTAATTATCAACGGGAGAGAAGTTCCACCAATCTGCAAAAGCAAATGGAAGCGCCTTACGACTTTGTGATGATGACGCTGGTGGATATGGCCGACCCGGGTCTGGTAATACTGCCGGCGCACCGGCTGGTGCGGGGCATACCAAAGCAGGCGCTGGAAGACCTCATGGAAAGGCTGGAAGCGTTCTTTGTCATCAACGAGTACCCCATAGACAAAAAAAATACGGCATCGCAGGTCAACACCTTACTATCTTTTGATGGCGGCACCAAGTTTATTTTATGCGGCTTAAAAACCGGTAAACTACTCGTCCTGACGATACGGGACGCTAAAGCCATCCGGCCCATGTTCCCGGCGTTTCACTCAGAGATTTACCAGCAACTAGACGTCAGCATTGTCGACCACGTGATACTGGAAGAGCTTTTGGGGCTAACGCACGAAAAAACCACCACCTGCCTCGATTATAACTACGACCCGGCGGAATCCGTAGCTAAAGTCCTGAACGGCGAATACCAACTGGGCATCATCGTCAACCCTGTTAAGCCCGAATCGATTAAAGCCATTGCCGACAGCGGCGACCGGATGCCCCATAAATCCACCTACTTCTACCCCAAAGCGCCGGCGGGACTGGTGTCCTATCACTTCGCATAAAATTACGCATTCTGTAAAATTTACGGTGCAAGTTAAGGTACTTTTTTCAAGCTCTTACGTTTGACGCTTATTTAACCTTATGCTAACATTTATATATACAAATAGCTGGTCTGTTTACGCAAAATCTGGAGGGTAATGCCAGCTTCAGGAGTTGCCGGCATGCTGGTTGAGGAAGAGTTAGGCAGGTTTACATCCACCCAAGAATCCATGCTGTCCATCGGCGTCTTCGACGGCGTCCACCTCGGCCACCAGCAACTGCTTGCCAAACTGCTCAAACAAGCGGAAAAACGCGGGATGACTCCCGGCGTGGTCACCTTCCGGCACAACCCGGAAAACCTGCTGACGAACCAGAGCAAACTGCTCTCATTAACCGATATCGAAGAAAAGCAGAAGCTGTTAAAGCAAGCGGGCGTATCAATGGTTGTCCCGCTATCGTTCACTCCTGAACTGTCACAGTTGAGCGCCAAGCGTTTTGTGGCACTGCTGCAAAAGTACCTGAAGATGCGGGGGATAGTGGTGGGCGAGGATTTTGCTCTGGGCAAGAACCGCGAGGGCAATACGGAGAATTTGAAGAAATTAGGCAAGGAAATGGGTTTTGATGTCACGGTGGTGCCGCCGCTGGTAATTAACGGCGAGGTGGTCAGCAGCACGACGATAAGAAAAGCGCTGGCTAATGCCGACATGGAAAAGGTGCGGAAAATGCTGGGGCGACCTTATGAACTAACAGGCAAGGTTGTTACCGGATACGGACGCGGGACGGGGCTGGGTTTCCCCACCGCGAATATCGAGGTTGGGGGAGACCGCGCACTGCCGCCGGACGGCGTTTATACCGGCTGGGCGCACCTTAACGGCAACGCATATCAAGCAATGACGAACATCGGGAAGAACCCTACGTTTGGCGAGAACCGCCGTACAATAGAGGCTTTCCTTATCGATTATAAAGGCGACTTATATGACGCCAACTTGAAGCTGGAAATCGTCGCCAGGCTGCGCGAAGAGAAGAAATTCGAGAGCGTCGAGGAATTAAAGAAACAGGTGGCGGCGGACATTAAAGAAGGCAAGAAATTACTGGAAGCGAACACAAAAAGGTAAACGGAGAGAGTCTTTGAAAGACGATATAGAAAAACAGGTAGCGGCATACATGCTGGGTTCGGATTTTGGCGACCCGCAGATAAAAGAACAGATGGCTAAAGAGCTGCGGCAGAGGCTGATCGACGCCAAAAAAGAGGGTCGCCCCTTGCGCGTCTATTGCGGCTACGACGTTACCGCGCCGGATTTACATCTGGGTCATACCATCACGATACGTAAGCTAAAGCAGTTCCAGGACTTCGGGCATGACGTTAACTTCGTCATCGGGACTTTTACGACGCTTATCGGAGACCCCAGCGACCGCGACACGGCGCGCTCCGCCGCTATTGAGGAAAAAGTGAAGCAAAACGCCCAGTCTTACGCCGAACAAGCCTTTAAAATACTGGATAAGCAAAAGACCCGCGTACGCTACAACAATGACTGGTTGAGCAAACTGACATTTAAAGACGTTATCAATATGGCGTCTTGTTTTACGGTGCAGCAGTTTTTGGTGCGGGACAGAATCCAAAAACGGTTGGAAAGCAACGACCCCATCTGGCTGCGTGAGTTTTTATATCCGCTGGCGCAGGGCTACGACGCGGTAGAATTAAAAGCAGATGTGCAACTGGGGGCTACAGAACAGCTCTTTAACCTCATGGCATGCCGGCGCTTACAGGAGTTTTACGGTCTAAAGCCCCAGATATGCCTGACCTTCCCGGTGCTGGTGGGGATTGACGGCGCGGACAGGATGAGCAAGAGCCGCGGCAACTACATTGGGATTGATGAACCGCCGGAGACCATCTACGGCAAGACGATGTCCATCCCGGACAACATCATGCTGCAGTATTTCGAACTACTGACCGATATTGACGAAGCGGAACTGGGTGACATTAAAAAACAAATCGAAAGCGGCGCCAACCCGATGTCCCTTAAAAAGCGGCTGGCTTTTGATATTACCAAACAATACCACGGCGAAGAAAAAGCCAAAGAAGCCGAAGCGCATTTTGAAAAGACGGTGCAGAATAAAGAACTACCCGATGAGATTGAAGAATACAAAATAACAGACAATATAACAATAAGCCAGTTGATTACACAGAGCGGATTAGCCGCCAGCCGCAGTGAGGCGATGCGCCTGATTAAACAGGGCGCGGTCAGCATTGACGGTAAAAAGGTGGACGACGCCAACCTGAACGTTGCTAAAGGCGTCACGATAAAAGTGGGTAAAAGGCGTTACCTGAAAACAGTTTAAAATAAATATTCTCAAGGAGAACAAAATGTCACAATTGCGCGTTCCCGGCCCAACTCCCTGCCCCCCAGAGGTCTTAAAAGCCATGGGCTGGCAAATGGTGAATCACCGCGGCCCCGAGTATCACGAGATGATAACGGAAGTGACCGAGAACCTGAAAAAAGTCTTCCAGACGAAAAGCGATGTCTTACTGCTGACCGGTTCCGGCACCGGCGGACTGGAAGCGGGCGTCGTCAATACGATGTCGCCCGGCGATAAAGTTCTCTCCGTCTCTATGGGCGTCTTCGGCGACCGCTGGGCGAATATCGCCAAGACCTTCGGGGCGGATGTGGTCAACCTCAAGTTCGAGTGGGGCAAAGCCGCCGACCCGGATGTTATAAAGAAAGCCATCAATGACAATCCCGGTGTAAAAACCGTAATGGTAACGCACAACGAGACCTCCACCGGCGTCACCAACGATATGAAAGCCATCGCAAAAGTCGTTAAAGACGCGGGTAAACTATTAGTCGTAGATTCCATCAGCGGCATGGGGTCATTACCCCTGCCCGTTGATGAATGGAAGATTGACGTAGCGATATCCGGCTCACAAAAGGGCTGGATGGTCCCACCCGGCATGGCAATGGTCAGTGTCAGCGAAGCAGGCTGGAAAGCCCGTGAAGCCGCCAAGATGCCTAACTTTTACTGGGACTTCGCCCGCGCCAAGAAGAGCTACGACGAAAAGAAAGAGAATCCCTGGACGCCGGCAATATCCGTCGTATATGCCTTTAAGGTCGCCCTTGAGATGATGATGAAAGAGGGCATCGAGAATATCTTTAAGCGGCACGAGCGCATCGGTAACCTGATTCGCGAGGGAATGAAAGCCTTCGGGCTGCCCCTCTTCGCCGACCCCACTCACGCCTCGAATACCGTTACATCCGTCAGCATACCGGAAAGCCTCGACGGCAAGAAATTCCGCCAGATTCTGCGCGAAAAATACAAGGTCGTCGTGGCCGGAGGACAGCAAACGTTGGACGGTAAGATATTCCGCATCGGCCACCTGGGCATGGTAACAGAAAAAGACGTTAAAGAAATCCTCTCGGCGATAGAAAAAACTTTACCCGAAGCCGGTTTTAAGAAATAAAGTTAAAGGATACTCCTATGGCTGATAAACAAAAAAAGGTACTTATTACCGATGAAATCTCGGAGGAAGGCATCGCGCCGCTGCGCAAGGCAGCGCAGGTTGACCTTAAAGTAGGCGCCAAGCCGGAAGAAATCATCGCCTGCATAGGAGACTACGACGCCTTGATGGTGCGCAGTCAAACTCAAGTAACGGCGAACATCATCGAGGCGGGGAAGAAACTGCAGGTAATCGCCCGCGCCGGCGTCGGCATTGACAATGTGGACGTGGAAGCCGCTACCCGCTGCGGGGTGGTGGTCATTAACGCACCCACCGGGAATACCGTCTCCGCCGCCGAGCACGCCATCGCCCTGATGCTGGCTCTGGCACGCAATATCCCGCAGGCCAACGCTTCACTTAAAGCCTGCGAGTGGAAGCGCAACCAGTTCATGGGCACCGAGATGCGGGGCAAAACACTGGGTATCATCGGGCTGGGGAATGTGGGGTCGGAGGTTGCCAAGCGCATGCATGCATTTGACATGCGCCTCATCGGCATCGACCCACTGGTCTCCGAGGAATACGCCAAAAAAATAGGAGTAACTTTAGTCGATATCAAACAGCTAATGCAGGAATCGGACTTTATCACCCTGCACATTCCGCTTAACGATAAAACCAAAGGCTACATAGGAAAAAAAGAACTGGAGATGGCCAAGCCGGGCATGCGTATTATCAACTGCGCCCGCGGCGGCTTGATTGACGAAGCGGAACTAGTTAAGGCGATTAACGAAAAACGCATCGCCGGCGCCGCCGTGGATGTATTCGAAAAAGAGCCTTGCACGGAGAGCATACTCTTTGGAGTAGATAAAATAATCGTCACGCCACACCTCGGCGCTTCAACGTCCGAGGCGCAGGTATTAGCCGCACGCGACGTCGCGGAGCAGATAGCCGACATGTTTAAAGGCATGCCCGCCCGCGCCGCGATTAATGTGCCTTACATACCTTCAGAGACGTTGGAAGCTTTAGAGCCTTATCTCAAGCTGGCGCAATCTTTATGTAAACTCGCCTACTCGCTGGCGGAGGGGCAATCAAAGTCCATCCGCATCAAGTACAATGGAGAAATCGCCAACTACGACACCAACGTCCTTAAAGCGGCAGTGGTGGGTGGACTGCTTTCCGGCATCAGCGAAGAACGCGTCAACATCGTCAACAGCAATGTGATTGCCGCCAAGCGCGGCCTGACGATTGTGGAAGAAAAGGAAGGTACCTGCGCCAACTACGCGAGCCTGCTGACGGTGGAAATCACGACCACTAAAGGCATTTGCACGGTAGCCGGCACCATTATTAACGGCGACGCGCACATTGTAAGAGTCAACGACTACTGGCTAGACATTGTGCCAACGCCCGGCTCCTACTTCCTTTTCAGCGACCACCAGGACCGCCCCGGCTTTATCGGGTCGGTGGGCAAAATCACCGGCGATGCCAACGTAAACATCAGCTCAATGCACCTCGGACGCCTAAAGCGGCGGGGGCAGGCGCTTTTAGTGCTCAACCTCGACGAACCGCTATCAGAAAAGGCGCAAAAAGAGATTTTGGCTTTGCCGGACGTAACCTCGGTAAAGCTGGTGGCGTTATAGTCATTAGATGAAAAAGCTGTATTTAATAGCTTTATTGCTGGTAATCCTCCCCGTAGTTTGCGGCGGGTGCGACTATATTACCGGCAAAGCGCTGGATGAAACGCCGTCGGCTTACATACAGAACTGGGCATGGGGCACGACAGCCGATGGTACAGCAACTGTTTTTGACCGCCAAACCCATGAACCCATCCGGGACATCACACCGCAAGACGCCTTCATGATTAAAATGAGCAGTAGTAATTCCAAAAATCCCGTCTTGTTAGATGTACGCACGCCGGAAGAGTATGCCACCAGACATGCATTATTGTCCATTAACATCGACTTTAACTCGTCAACGTTTCAGGAAGAAATAAGCGAGTTTAATAAGAACTATACATACATCGTCTATTGCACCAGCGGTTACCGCAGCAATCTGGCACGCAATATCATGGAAGAACTGGGTTTTAAGTCCGTCATTAACGTAACCGGCGGTTTTAACGCATGGGTAGCGGCGGGAATTCCAGTAGAACAATAGGTCGAATTATTCATTGACTTGCCATATATCCGGTGTTATCATAAATTCAGAGATAATTAACAATGTCAGCATTGACTGAACTATGTCAGCAAATTGCTTTATGCCATAAATGTGATATTGCCCGTCTGCGAAATAACGTAGTCCCCGGAGAAGGCGCCGAGAACGCCGAAATCATGTTCATCGGGGAGGCGCCCGGCTTCAATGAAGACCAGCAGGGACGCCCTTTTGTAGGACAGGCGGGGCAGTTCCTTGACCAGCTTTTAGCTTCGGTAAACCTGAACCGTCAACTGGTTTATATAGCTAACGTTATCAAGTGCCGCCCTCCGGAAAACCGCGACCCCCTGCCCACGGAAATCCAGAATTGCGCGCCTTGGCTCGATAACCAAATAGAGATTATCAAGCCCAAGATAATCGTCACACTGGGGCGGTATTCCATGGCAAGGTACTTCCCGGGCAAGAGCATCAGCAAGATACACGGCACAGCGGTAAAGCGCGACGGCATCGTCTATTTTGCGATGTATCACCCAGCGGCGGCGCTGCACCAGGGCAGTTTACGTCACGACATTGAACTAGATATGCAAAAAATACCACAACTTCTGGCGGAAATTAACACGGTTCAAGAAGAAGTACCGCCGCCGCAGCAACTAAATTTGTTTGGAGAATAAAATAAAAAATAATGTCTAAATCACGTTTAAAAGTAATCCCCCTAGGGGGTTTAGGTGAAATCGGTAAGAACATGCTCGTTCTGGAATACGAGAACGACATCCTCATTATCGATGCCGGATTAATGTTCCCGGAAGAGGAAATGATAGGCATCGACCTGGTGATACCGGATTTCAGCTATGTAATCGAAAGAAAAGAAAATGTGCGGGGCATCATCATCTCGCACGGACACGAGGACCACATCGGGGCATTGCCCTATTTACTGCCCCAGTTGGATAACGTCCCCGTTTATTCCACAAAACTAACCAACGGGTTAATCCAGGTGAAGCTCAAGGAGAGGAGAATACACAAGGGCGTCAACCTGAAAGTACTAAGCCACGGGCAGGAAATAAGCCTGGGCAGGTTTAAGGTGGAGCTATTCCCCGTCTGCCACAGCATCCCGGACGCCTCCGGCATCATCATCAGGACACCGGAAGGCATCGTGATTCACAGCGGCGACTTTAAAATAGACCACACGCCGGTTAACGGCAAGCCGACCGATCTTTCACGCCTGGCACAACTGGGCGCGCAGGGTGTTTTGCTGCTGTTATCCGACTCAACCTACGCCGAACTGCCGGGCTATACGCCCTCGGAGCAGGTCGTGGGCGACTCGTTAGATCACTACATCGCCAACGCGCCGGGAAGAGTAATTATCACCACCTTCTCCTCGCTAATATCACGCGTCCAGCAGGTAATTAACGCCGCCGCCAAGCACGGCCGCAAGGTTTTCATCGCCGGCCGGAGCATGAGTGAGACGGTTAGTATCTCACTGGAACTAGGTTATCTTAAAGCGCCCGACGGCATACTGGGGGAGATTCAGGACATAAAAAAGATGCCCAACAACAAGATTGTGCTGGTAACGACGGGCAGCCAGGGCGAGCCGACGTCGGCTTTAGTGCGCATGGCCAACCGCGACCATAAACACGTGCACATCATGAAGGGCGACACGATTATTCTTTCTTCCACGCCCGTCCCCGGCAACGAATCACTGGTCAACCGCACGGTGGACAGCCTCTTTAAACAGGGTGCCCACGTCATCTACAGCAAGCTGGGGCAGGTGCACGTCCACGGACACGGCAGCCAGGAGGAACTTAAACTAATATTGAGCCTGGTCAAACCAAAATACTTCATGCCGGTGCACGGCGAGTACCGCCACCTAAGCCTGCATGCCGAACTGGCGGGGTCAGTAGGCGTACCGCCGGAAAAGATATTCGTTATGGAAGACGGCGACATCCTGGAGCTAAGTTCCAACTTTGCTAGAATCAACGGCAAGGTTACCTCCGGCCACGTTTATGTGGACGGCTTAAGCGTGGGGGATATCGGGGGGGTTGTTCTACGCACGCGCCGGATGCTCTCCCGCGACGGCATCGTCGTCGTTATCATCGCCGTCAATCGTCAAACCGGCCAACTCGTCGGACGCCCGGACATACTTAACCGCGGCTTTATGGACGATAAGGACTTCAGCGGCTTAATTGAAGAAAGCCGCCAGGCGCTCGTAAAAGCGCTGGACCATTCCGCCGGACGCGTTAACGATGTCAGCTTCGTCAACTCAAAGGTCAGAGACACGCTGGATAAATTCTACTACGACCGGACAAAACGACGCCCGATGATACTACCTTTTATGGTTAAAGTGTAGTTAAATATATAGAGACATGACTAGAAGGTCAGTAAGCAGCAGAAGAAGCCATGAACCCAGAAGGTCGGGGGGTGTTTCACAATTCACCGCCCGCCTGCTGTGGATATTTATCTTTTTGATTATAGCCGCAGTATTAATCTGGGTTTTCCGTGCCGAGATTAACGACTTTTTCCTAAATGTTTTTGCAGCTATCGGCTGGGGGATTATCTTCGTCGCCGGCTTTATCCTGATGGTGTTGATATTGACCTTAAGACGCAATCTTTCATCGTTCTTCTACTACTGGAACATCTGGCTGGGGATTTTCGTCTTTGTTTTTGCTATCTGGGGCATATTGGGGCTGTTACGTTATACCCAAGCCGCCCTAACGCCTAACGGACTCGGGGGGAGCTTTGGGGCTGCGCTGGTAGCCAATCCCGCACCGGGCGCCGGTGGCACCGGCATCGGCATACTATGCCTGTTCGCCTATATCATCCTCGGGTTTTTATTTGTCATGCCCCGCCAGACATGGAACGCCGTTAAGGGGTTCTTCGGGGGGATATGGTCGCTGTTTACGGCAAAACAGGCGCCAAGACCGCCGGTACAACCCACCGGATTGCCGCAACAACAGTATCAAACCACCTCTACAACGCCGGTAGTTAATAGACAGGAATATCCGCCAGCGGAAATAGAGGAGCGTAAATACACACCCGAAAAACCAAGCCCGATAATCACTGCGCCGTTTAAGCCTTCACGCGACATCCATCAGGTTGCCGAGGACGTCTGGAAAAAGTACGGCAAGTCCGGTAAATTAGTGGAGATTGACGGCTGGCGCCTGCCGCCGATTGATATTCTGGACACGTCGCCGGAGTTCCAGTTCAGCGAAGAGGATAACCTGCAGCGCGCCCAATTGATTGAGAATACGCTCTCTTCCTACGGAGTGGACGCTAAAGTTGTGCAGATTAACGCCGGGCCTACCGTAACGCAATTCGGGGTGGAGCCGGGCTGGGATATTAAGTACCGCGAGGTCAGGGACAGAGACCGCGACGGAAAGATACAGGTCAGGCGGGAAGAAATATCCAAGACCCGCGTTAAAGTGGAGCGGATAAACTCCCTCTCCAACGACCTGGCGTTAGCGCTGGCAGCCCCTACAATCAGAATTGAAGCCCCTGTGCCGGGAAAATCATACATCGGGGTGGAAGTACCCAATACAACGTCAGATATGGTCAGTTTACGCGGCGTGGTGGAAACCGGCGCCTACCAGAAGCTGGTAGCCAAGAGTAAAATGGCGCTGGCGCTGGGTAAAGGCGCGGGCGGTGAATCTATAGCCGCCGACCTGACGAAAATGCCCCACCTACTCATAGCCGGGGCGACGGGCAGCGGCAAGACTGTCTGCCTGAATACGATAGTCTGCGCTTTACTGTTGAATAATACCCCCAACGAAGTCCGCTTCATTCTCATCGACCCCAAGCGCGTAGAGCTGACGCAGTACAACAGCATCCCCCACCTTGCCACACCAGTTATCGTAGACACGGATAAAGCACTCAACGCCCTGCGCTGGCTCTGCCAGGAAATGGACAAGCGATACAAACAAATGGCTGGCGCCGGAGCGAGGAATATCGAGGGGTACAACAAGGATAAACGGGGCGAGGAAAAGATGCCCTACATGGTCCTGGTGGTTGACGAGCTTGCCGACCTGATGATGGCCGGTTACGACGAGGTGGAAACGAACCTTTGCCGTTTAGCCCAGCTGGCGCGCGCCACGGGTATTCACCTGGTGGTTGCCACACAGCGCCCCTCGGTGGACGTGGTCACGGGCCTGATTAAAGCCAACTTCCCCACCCGCATCAGCTTTGCCGTAACGTCGGCGGTGGACTCAAGGACGATTTTGGACGGCGCCGGGGCGGAAAAACTGCTGGGGCGGGGCGACATGCTTTATATGCCCACCGAAGCCGCCAAACCGAAGCGTATTCAGGGGTGCTTCCTCTCCGACACCGAGATAGAGCGGCTGGTTTACTTCTGGGGCGGTCAGCGCCAACAGGAGCCGGATAAATTAAGGATGGAAACGTTAATCGCCACCGCGCCGGTGGGTACAATCGGCGGACATCCCCGCGACCCGCTTTTGGAGCAGGCTAAAGCATTGGCAAATGAATACAGCGAGGTTTCTACGTCGTTTTTACAACGGAAGCTGCATATCGGTTATCCTCGCGCGGCAAGGCTGAAAGAACAATTAGACGCTGTTTTAGAAGAAGAGGGTATAGAACCGGGCTCCGCCAAACCGGAAGACCCTAACGATAATATAATGTAGCTCTTACCCCACTAACCCGAAAGCCGCAAATATCGCCGTCACTATTCCCCCCGCCAGCAAAGCCCCAAGCGCTACCTGCAGAATTGAGTGTTGTTTCAATTCGATTCGAGACCAGCAGACCAGCGGCAGAAAGATTATCGTCCAGGCGGCTATGGCGCCATAAACCAGGCAAAGGACCATCACGGTGCCGGCAACAAAAGCGGTGTGTAAGCTGATTTTCCAGTAGAAGTTAACTCCCATGAAGACGATTAATTCTACCAATCCTGCAGTAAAGGTCACCGCTAAAAGCTGCGGCGCATTAAGTCCCCACATCAACCCGCAACCGACGGCACCCAGTACGCTGGATATCACATAGACAACATGGCGCTGGTGGCGCTGGTTATCATAAAAAGCGTCCAGTTTCTTGCGGCGCACCAGATAAGTAACGGCGGCCAGCACCGGCAGCACACTGATGACTAATGCAATCGCCGCCCACTTAAGCGCATAAGCAGTATCGGGCGTGTCTTTAAAGGACAACAGCACCATGACTACAGCGCTTAGCAGAAACGGGTTCAGTATGCCGGAGATAAGTTTGGCGGTTCTTTCTCGCATAGTCTTTAAAATGATATACTAATAACTACGTCAGCGTAAAGAGAAAAATGAAATTAGTTAATGATAAAGACATCCGTATCGAGAGGCTGGTTCTGGGGCCTTACGAGACCAATTGCTATATTTTGGTCTGCCAGCAAACTAAAGAGAGCCTAGTGGTGGACGCACCTGCCGGGGCTTCGGAAATCATCAAGGCGCTGGAAGGGACGCAGCCCAAATATATCCTCCTTACCCACGACCATTACGACCACACCGGTGTAATGACATCACTGCGCGCCCGACTTAAGGCGCCGCTGGCCTGCCACGAACTGGATTCCTTCCAACTTAAAACACCGCCGGAGACAATGCTTAACGACGACTATAGCCTGAAATTAGGCAACATTAAAATTAAAGTAATACATACTCCAGGGCATACGCCGGGGGGCTTATGTTTTTGGTTGGGGAAATATTGCTTTGCGGGGGATACGATTTTTCCGGGCGGCCCGGGGCACACCGAAACACCGGACGACTTTAAACAGATTATTCAATCAATCACGGAGAAGATATTCGCCCTGCCGGACGAAACAACGCTTTTGCCGGGACACGGCGACGGCACAACGGTGGAAAAAGCCAAAGCGGAATATAAA
>JAQTMM010000021.1 GCA_028714335.1 Dehalococcoidales bacterium | reverse complement strand
ACCGGACGACTTTAAACAGATTATTCAATCAATCACGGAGAAGATATTCGCCCTGCCGGACGAAACAACGCTTTTGCCGGGACACGGCGACGGCACAACGGTGGAAAAAGCCAAAGCGGAATATAAAGCCTTTGCGGCGAAAACTCACGGCGTCATATGCGGGGACGTGACGTGGGCGGAGGCTTAAGGCCTTAACTCGACGCGGTGGAAGGCTTCGGCATACTCAAACTTTTCATCTTTAGCGGCCATCTTAGAGAACTCTCTTAAGCGGGACTTCATTTCCGGCGGCAGTTCGCCGAACTGGCTTACGTGGCATTTCAAGGCTTCCAACTTAAGGTCTATCGTACCGGTGATGTCCTGTTTAAAATTGGGGTCTTCGGTGCCCCAGAACCATATCTCTCTGACGCTGTGCGGATCCAACCCTTCTTTAAGCAGTTCAGGATAAGACAGGTGGTCGCGGGCGAAGGGGTATACCGCGTCGGCGGCAACGATGCCGGCAATGCGGTGGTCGCGGTGGTTCATATATTTACGGTAAGGGTCGCAGGTGGCGACGGCATAGGGCTTGAAACGCCGTATAACGCGCACCAGGTCGCGCCTAAAGCCGTCGCAGTCTTCTAGACCCTGGTCGGGCCAGCCGAGGAAGACGACCTCTTTAACGCCGAGGATCTTGGCGGCAGCCAGCTCTTCCTTTTCCCGGACTTTAACGAGTTTTTCCGACGTCAGGCTCATGTCCACCGAGCCTTTGTCGCCGTTGGTGCAAATAACGTAAACGACTTTCTTGCCTTCTTTGGAAAGCCGGGCGGCCGTGCCCGCCACGCCGAACTCACAGTCGTCGGGGTGTGGAGAAATTACCAGCAGATATGTTTCATCACTCATTAAACGAGGAACTCCTTACAAATCACTAAAGCGTCAGGCGACCGCCGCCGGTTGCTTTTCTAAAACCGCCTTCATTTCTGCGGCAATTTTTTCCGCGATATGCGACCATGCCCACCGGTTAACGGATGCGCGAATAGTCAGTTTAGATTCAGTATTATTATTTCCTAAAACCATTGTTATAGCGTCGGCGAGTTTTTGCGGCGAGTTGTCCGCCACGATACAGCCGTTAATGCCAGGTTCGATGATGTTAGACAAGTCGCCGACGGCGGTGGCAACGACCGGCGTGCCACATGCCAGCGATTCTAACGGAACTAATCCGAAACTCTCGTAGTAAGACGGGACAACACATACGTCGGCGGCGCTATAAAAGAGCGGCAGTTTTTCCTGTTTTACCGAACCACAAAAATCTACTTTATCCAAAATACCAAGCCCAGAGGCAAGGCTCTTAAGCCCTTCCATTTCTTGACGGCTATTTTCGTCGCCGCCAACGACTACTAACTTATATTTTTCTTTGAGTAAAGGTAATGACTGAATCAGGTTATCAATGCCCTTAAGCGGGTCAATCCTCCCGACGAACAGCAAGACTTTTTCGTCGTTCAAACCAAGCTGGCGCCGAGTAGCAGCTTTGTCCGATGGGCTGAATAATTCCATGTTAACACCGCACGGCACCACGCCTATTTTGTCCGGCGCGGCATCATAATACCGGATTAAATCGTCCTTTTCCTGCTCCGTGGCTACGATAATGCGGCGGCAGTCGTGAACAGTTTCCAGCTCCGAGGCAATGCGTAACTCCGACTCGCCTTCGCCAATACCTATAGCATTCTTGACCGCGCCGAGAGTGTGGTACATGGCGATATAGGGTATGCGCTGCGTTTCCCAGAGATACTTGCCAACTAAAGCGGACATCCAATAGTGCGTGAAAACGATGTCGTACTTGAGGTCGTTATATTTCCAGAAATTCTCCAGATTAAAGGTAAATTCCGGGAGAGAGAAATAGACATCCATTTTTTGAATCCTGGCTTCCCTGCCCGCCTTGAGATGGATAAGCCTGACGTTATCCGCCAGGTCTTCCATGCGCGGGTCATTGGGGTCGTGGATGCGGGTATAAATATCTATAGCGTGCCCCGCTTTACCCAACTCGCGGGCAAGCTCACGGATATAAACGCTCATGCCGCCGGTATCTTTTGTCCCCAGGTCCCCTACCGGGCAGCTGTGCGCACTGATGATGGCAATCTTTAATTTCTGCATAACGTTATATCTTGTTATATTTTTATTCTATCTTAAATTATACCTATTTGGCAACGATACATCGGCACTTCTTTGCCTCCCAGGTGCCCTTTGTAGACCTCGGCGCCCTTCAGGAAGTCAAAACGCTGCTTGCCTTTTTCTATGGCGTCGTTGATGGCGTAGACCTTACTCAACAGCCCGGCGCTTAACCCGACGTACTGGGGGTCGTAGCCGCTGTTGTAAAGGTAAATACAATCGTTATACTCGAAGTACATGATTGAGGCGATGGGCTTGCCGTCGAGTTCCAGCACCCCTATTTTAAGCAATTCGATATCCACCATCGCTTTGGTCAGCAGGTCAAAATACTGTTTCATCTGGTCGGTCAGGAATGCGGCTTTGTCCTGGCGGCTTTCGACGAACATTTTATAAAACGTCTCTAAAGCGCCGGGGAGTTCCGCGCCACCGCCAATAACGCGATAGGTGATATTGCCTTCTTCATTAAGACGACGCATCTTACGCCGGACTTCGTGACGCTGTTTGGTGGTGAGGCTACTCAAATATTCTTCAAATGACGCAGGAAGGTCCATCTCAAAGGACACATCCTGCTGTTCGGTGGCGACTTTATACCCTCGTTTTTCTGCCACAGGAACAAGATTTTGAAGCGTCACGGAATCGGGGCGGACGTGTTTTAAGTCCAGTTCTTTAATGCCATTTTGCTTCAAATCGTCCAGCAAGGCGGTAAAAAAGTCCTCTTCTTTACCGGAAGCGGCAATAAAGTCCTGGTAGTCGCAAACGTCAATATTACCGAGAAAATAAGCCGTCCCGTCCTTTAACATCAGCGGAGCAATCCCGATAGCCTCGTTATTCTGGCTGATTATACGGAGATAAGGACTAAAATCATCATCGAAAACGCGCCGCCAGACGTCCAGCCATTCTGGCAAAATAAACGGCGAAAACCAGTTAAGGCGCGGGGCGGTTTTTTTAAAGCTCTTCAGTTCTTCAAGGGTTACGGGTGTTATTTTACAGTCCATGTTTATAAATATAGTTTAGTCGATTTACGATTGAAACACTGTAACTAAAATCACATTTCCGGCAGGAGGCCTGCTAAGCTGGGGAATTTGTCTTCGGCATGAGGGAAAGCCAGCGCCTTTGTGAAGTATTTATTGAAGTTCGGCTCCAGCGTCAGCTCAACGTACTCAACGCGCCGCGCCCAAATATCGGCTTCGTCCCGCTTGTTTTTATTGAGTAAAGCGATGCGGGCGCCATCGCCGGCGGCATTGCCCACCGCCTGCACGCAGCCAATACCGCAATCGGGGAAAAGCCCGATAGTGGCAGCCGAGGCTTTATCAATGTAAGATCCAAAAGCCCCCGCCAGAATGACTTTATCAATCTTTTTAACGCCCATTTTGTCCATCATTATCTTTGCGCCGGAATACATGGCGGATTTGGCAAGCTGTATGGCGCGGATGTCTTTCTGGCAGATAACAATATCATGGTTGATGGCAGTTTCTTTAGCCCAAGCGATAACGAATTCGGCGATGCCGCCCTCGTCAAAGCGCAGGCGGGGCGACTTGATTTTCATGTTAATGCGCCCGGATTTATCAATAAGCCCCGTGAGGAACATCTGCGCCGCCGCGTCAAAAATGCCCGAGCCGCAAATGCCCCGCGCGCCGATGTTTTTATCTTCGGTGTTCCATTTATCGTTGCCGATGACCTTGAACTCGACGTCAAAAGTCCCGCGTTCAATCTTCAGTTTCTCTATAGCGCCGGCGGCGGCGCGCATGCCGTGCCTTATCTCCGCGCCCTCAAAAGCCGGGCCGGTAGCGCAGGAGGAGGACATCAGCTTATTGCGGTTGCCTAAAATAAGCTCGCCGTTGGTGCCGATATCGATAATCAGCAGCATCTTGTCCTGTTTATATGGCTCCTCGGCAATCAGCACGCCCACGTTGTCCGCCCCCACAAACCCCGCTTCGTTAGGCAGAACGTGCACGTAAGCGCCATCGCCGATGTTCAGCCCCAGGTCGCGGGCTTTAACGTTCACCGAATGGTGGATAGCCGGCGGGAAGGGCGCTTTGCCGAGGTACTGGGGGTCAATCTTTAAGAAGAGGTGGTGGATGCAGGTGTTGCCGACCACCGCCATGTCTATAATGTTGTCCTGCTTGATGCCGGTTCTTTTGGTGATATCGCGGATAATCTGGTTAAGCCCCTTAATAATGGCGTCGTTGAGTTTTTTCAGCCCGTCCTTTTCTTTGGTGGCATAACCGATGCGGGACATTACGTCCTCGCCGTAGGCGACCTGCGGATTCATCATAGATTCGGTGGCAAGGATGTTGCCAGTATTAAGTTCGCAAAGATAGCCAGCGACGGTGGTAGTACCGATGTCCACCGCCAAGCCGTAGCTTTGTTTAATTTCTCCCGCCTCCACATCAACGATTTCACAGTCCTGCCAGACGGATACAGTGACATTCCATTTACCTTGCCGCACGGTGTTCTGCAACTTTAAAAGCACCGGATAGTCCAGCACAAGGTTGGTAAGTTCATATTTACTTTTAAGCGCCGCGGCCAGACGCTCGAAGTCGCCGGTGGTGTCGTCTAATGTCGCAGGCTTGAGTTCAACGTAATATTTCTTAACGGCGGGGTTGAGTTTTATCTTACGCGCCGTAGCTTCCTTGCGTACGACCTGCTGGCCCTTGCGGCTTTCCTCCGGCACAAAAACCACGACATCGCCCACGATTTTAGTCTGGCAGGCAAGGCGGTAGTTTTGCTTTAGCTGCTGCTTACTAAGATATTTGGAGTTTACCTCATCTACCGTGGTGGTGGCAGCAACGGAAGACTTAATGCCGTACTTGCGATATTCGCCTTCTTCGATTCTTACCTTACACTTGCCGCAGGCACCTTTGCCCCCGCAAACGCTTTCCAGACTAACGCCCAATTCCCGCGCCGCGTTAAGGATGGTACTGCCGGCATCCACCTTGCCGCGCAGGCCCGAAGGCTGAAAAACGATGGTATATTTAGTATCGTTCATTGGTCAAATCTTATCATATAACGGCGGATTTTCCTAGAAAAAGCTAGTCAACATGCTCGGTGGAGCCGAGATACCAGCCATAAGCAAAGAAGATGAAAAATATCCAGAATATGCGTCCGCGGCACAGCCAGTCCCAGAAGTTTTTATAGGTCTGTCCGGTGTTCCTATCAATTCTCATTAGACAACTATATCCACTAATTTTGCCAGTTGTTCGTCCGGGCCACCGAAGGAAAACTCATAAGCGCGGGCGCGCTTGGTGTAGTAGTGGAGGATGTGGTCCTCGGTGAAGCCGATGGCGCCGAAAATTTGGTGGGCGGAGTGCATGACACGTTTGCACGCCTGACTGACGAAGGCTTTAGCCATGGCTGTTTCTTTAGCGGCGTCCAGGCTTTCATTGATTTTCCACGCCGCCTGATACATCAAAAAGCGCGCACCGTCAATATCCATTTTCATATCGGCGAAGCGGTGCTGGATACTCTGGAAAGCGCCGATGGGATGCCCGAAGGCGTTACGCTCTTTAGCGTAATCCAGCGCCAGCTCTAAAGCCTGCGCTGCCATGCCAACCATCTCGGCGCAGCGGGCGACATTGGCTTTTTGCAATGTTTTTACAATATAATCCCACCCATTATCCACTTCTCCTAAAATGTCCTCCGCCAATACCTTAACATCCTTAAAGATAATCTCACCCTGCTTATCGCCAGCGGCGGTTTGATACGGATTGACGGTAATTCCAGCTATAGTTAAATCAACGATAAAAAGCGTAATACCTTTTCGGGTTCTGGCGGCGCAGACGGCGTAGTTGGCTGTTTGAACGTCTGTAACGAAAATCTTTTTCCCATTCAAAATGTATGAGTCGCCTTGAGCTGTGGCTTTTAGCTTAACGCCGCTAGTTGTGTAATCATTTAAAGATTCGGTAAGAGCTAAAGTAAAGATGGTTTTACCGGCGGCAATACCGGGGAGGTATTTTTGCTTTTGCTCATTGCTGCCGGCGGACGCAATAAGTGAACCGCCCAGCACCACCGTGGAAAAATACGGCCCCAAATAACATACCCGCCCCATTTCCTCCAGAACTACCACCAGGTCCAAAAAGTCGCCGACGCCGCCGTACTCCTCCGGTAAAGACAGCCCTAAAAGATTAGTCTGCGCCATCTTTTTCCAGAGTTCCGGCGTGTAGCCAAGTTCGTCCTTGACCATTGCCTTAAGGACTTTATCAGGATATTCGGCGGTTAAAAAGTCCTTAGCCAGCGTCTGCATCATTTCCTGTTGTTCGTTTAGGCCGAAATCCAAATTTTCCTCCAAAAAGCTAACGTAAGCGCGGCAGGCCCATCCCGCGCTGGGCGATAACGTCCCGGTCCATCTCTGATGTCCCGGCTTCCATACTGTGGCCGAAGGAGCGCAGGTAGCAGGACGAAATGCGCCCGTATAAAGGCGCCAACGGAGAGTGGTCGGAGAGGATACCGTAATTTTTAAAGACTTCCAGCCCGAATTCCGCCACATGCTGAATAGCCTCAAAACCGAGCAGTTTGCAGATGGCGGCATAATAATCCAAAGGTTTGCCCTGCGACAGCATCCAGGTGACGTGATAATGGGTAAGACGGGCGATTTCACACTCTGTGTAGAGCTCCGCCATACGGATTTTGTTCCGGGCGTTCAACATATCCATTTCTTTTGCGCCCTCGATAATATCATCCAAAAGCGTTCCGGCGATGGCGTAACCGAGGTCGGAGGTGCGTTCGTTATCAAGGACGGACATGGCAACGTACCAGCCCTTATTGACCGCGTCCACGATGTTTTCCTTGGGGATGCGGACATCATCTAAAAAAACCTCGTTAAAGTCGTGGTGGCCCGCCATATTGATAATCGGGTTAACGGTGATACCCGGTGTTTTCATGTCCACGAGGAAAAAGGTAAGCCCGCGATAGTTACGCTCGGCGTTGCGATCGGTGCGGGCTAAAAGGAACATCCAGTCGGCAAAGTGCGCGTAAGTCGTCCAGATTTTCTGGCCGTTGACGACATAGAAATCGCCATCTTCTTTAGCAAAGGTTTCTATCGCCGCGAGGTCGGAGCCGTGCCCCGGTTCGCTTAAGCCTTCGCACCACATCACCTCTCCGGAGGCAATGCCGGGCAAGAAACGCTTTTTAAGTTCATCCGAGCCTTTAAGCAAGATAGCCGGAGCAACGAAGTCAACCGAAAGCGAATGGTAACCCGGGCAGTGATATTTTGCCAGCTCTTCACGCAGAATCAGGCGGTAAAAGGGGGATAGTTCCTTGCCGCCGTATTCCTTGGGCCAGTGTAAAGACAGCCAGCCTTTGGCACCGAGCTTGCGCGACATATCGCGGTGGACGGCTATCCAGTTTTCCTGGCCGGACATATCAAAGAAGCTGACCTTCCTTTTATGCCATTCCTTAGGCCCTTCTTTTTTCAGGAAGGCGGCTACTTCTTGACGGAAGTTTTCTTCTTCGGGAGAAAACCTGAAATCCACTTATTACTCCCAACTCTTTTGTTATTGCGAGCTAATCGTGGCAATCCCGAGGTTTGTCTTGACTCATTATAGAGATTACCACGCCCTTCCATGGAAGGGCTCGTAATGACATATTAAGTTACTCTCCGGTGAATTTGGGATTCCTGCGGTAGTTCATGGCGGTAATTCCCTCGTTGAGGTCTTTGGTCAGGGCAATATCGCCGGAAGCCGCCGCTTCAAGATAAAGCGCGGTGCGCTGGTCGGCCTGGGCGCCGTAATAGAGGATGCCCTTGACCATCTTTTGGGTGATGGGCGGGCCGGCGGCCAGTTTTTCCGCAATACCTTCAACAACTTTATTAAATTCGGCAGGTTCAGCAACGATATGCACCAAGCCCCAATCCAGAGCTTTGTCAGCCATGACGGGGTCAGCAAGGAGAATCATTTCTTTGGCCCTGGCCCAACCGATAAGCCGGCCAAGACGCTGGGTTGCGCCCGCACCGGGGAAGAGACCGAGGTTGATTTCCGGCAGGCGTAACTGGGCGGATTTGTTCATTATCCTGATATCGCAGGCTAAAGCCAGCTCAAGCCCGCCGCCCATCGCCGCGCCGTTAATGGCGGCAACGACAGGTTTCGTTAAGGTTTCTATCTTAGTGAAAACCTCGTGCGGAGCCTCGCTGAAGTTAAATGCGTCGTCTACTTTACCTGAGGCAAAAGCGCCTACGTCAGCCCCGCCGCAGAAGTTAGCCCCCGCGCCGGTGATAACAATGCACTGGACTTCGGGGTTCTTCTCTAAAGCGCATAGGGCGGTATTAAGTTCCGCCATCATATCGGCATGGAAGGCGTTGGCTTTAGTCGGGCGGTTAAGGATTATTTTACCGATTTTTGTCTTTTTATCTATTTCTACTATTATCGCTTCGTATTGGCCGGGGGCGTAGGAATAAAAGCCTTCGTCGGTCTTCCGGCCGAGTTTCTTCTTCTTAATCATATCGGTCAGGACTTTAGAAGGCACATAGCGTTCTTCGTGGTTGTATTTTTCGTAAAGGCGGTTAAGCTCGGCAACGATAACGTCAATGCCCCAGCTATCTGCCATGCGGAAGATACCGCGCGGGTAGTTAAGACCGAGCAGAACGGCTTTATCAATATCGTCGCGGGAACAGGCGTCAATTTCCATCAGTTTAGCGGCTTCATTGACCGCGCCGGCCAGCACGCGGATAGCGGGAAAGTCTTTGCCGGCCGCCATGGAAATTTCATTCTTGGCGTCATTGGTCCAGTCGTAGTAGCCTTTACCGGTTTTCTTGCCCCAGTTCTTTTCTTTAAATAGTTTCTGGAGGATGGGGGCGGGGCCATAGCTCTTGCCCCACATCTCGGCGAAGTATTCCATGACGTGCAGCTGGGTATCAACCGAGCCGCCGCCTAACGTATCCTGCAATTCCAGCATACCCATCGGCAGGCCGAGCTTGTACTTAATGGCAGAGTCAACTTCAAAGGGAGTTTTTGCTTCGCCGTTGGCTAAAGCCCAGTCAGCCTCATTGGACATATTGCAGAAGATGCGGTTGGCGACAAAACCGGGCTCGTCAGCGCAGTTGACGACGTCGCGTCCCATCTTGATGCCGACTTCGTTGGCGGTTTTGATAGCTTCCGGGCTAGTTTTTTTGCCCTTGATAATCTCCAGAAGGGTCATACGAGAGGGGGGATTGAAATAGTGCGTGCCGATAACGAGTTCTGGGTGCTTGGCGGCGGCGGACATTTCGGCGATGCTTAAAGACGAGGTGTTGGTAGCAAAAACCGTATCATCGGGGCAAAGGTTGGTGATTTCTTTAAGAACGCTTTTCTTGAGTTCCATAATTTCAGGGATGGCTTCTATAATAAAGTCCGCGTCTGCCACAGCTTCCTTAAGGTCAACGACGAAGGTCAGCTTGCTCATATATTTCTGCTTTTCTTCTTCGGTGAGGCGTTTGCGGCTGATGCGCCTATCGTACATGGCAATGATGGTGTCCTTGCCTTTATCCAGGAACTTTTGCTCGATGTCCCGGATTTTAACGTCGTAACCGGCTTCGGCGGCTAAAGCGCCGATTTGAGCGCCCATAGCGCCCGCGCCGATAACCGTAATTTTTTGAATCTTTTTCATGGCACAAAGCCCCCTTAATATTTATCTCATTACAAGAACCGCCCATGGCTTGCACCATGAGCGGTTGTTTTTCCGTTTTTACTTCTTGACCGGTTCGAAGGCGTAGTAAACGCGGTCACAGACCTTAACGTCTTTCTTAACATCGATGGGGATGGACGGCACCTCAAAGGTCACGAATTGAACTTCGTCGCCGGCTTTAAGCTGACCGGCGGCACAATTAATGATACGTACAAAGAGGTGCTTCAGGGGATGGGATTTATCAAAGCCCAGCCACGCCACAATCAGCGGCGAATCAAAGCCGAGCGGAGCGCCAGCCATCGTCTCGGTAAAGCTGACGACTTTAGCTTTCTTGGGTATATCCACCCATTCAAGGTCTTCCGACCAGCAATTGGTACAAGTAACAACCGGAGGGTAGTGGATATAACCGCACTTCTTGCACTTGGTGGTCGTCCAGCGGCCTTGCTTCATGTTGTCGTAGAATGGGAAAAGCCGGTTCGATTCTTCCGATTCGAGGGGCCACATATCAAGCACCTGGCTATATCTTCCATCCAGTTGGGGAACTCCATATAACTTAGCTGACTGTAATTCTGCCATTATCTTAAACTCCTTTTAGTTCCTTCAATCTTTATGACCCCGGGTTACTTAACCGGCTCGGTGCCGTAGATAACCACGGTGTGCTGGGCGCAAACGCCGCTTAAATTATGGGTCAGCGCGAATTTGGGGTCTTTAACCTGATTGATAGCGCGCCCCTGAAGCTGTTTACAAATTTCCAGAGCCTGGCGGGCGCCGGTAGCGCCGTAGGGATGCCCTACAGTCAGCAGACCGCCGTCGGTATTGACGGGAGTCTTGCCATCTACCCTGACCTGCCCGGAAGCAACGAATTCGCCGCCTTCACCCTTCTTGCAGAAACCTAGTTCCTCAACCTCGATTATCTCGGAGATAGAGAAGCAGTCGTGGGTCTGAGCGACATCGATGTCTTGAGGCGTAAGCTGGGCGTTTTTGTAGGCGACTTCGCCGGCTTTCTTGAGGTGAGGCCAATCGGCTAAAGTTTCACCAGGCCAGCCGGCGGACATGCCGTGAGTGGCAGTTTGCCCCGTGCCGCGGAGATATACCAGTTTCCTATCGGTCATGGCTTTGGCTCTTTCTTCGGAGGCGATAATTACCGCCGAGGCGCCGTCGGTCACCGGGCAGCAATCGTTCAGCCCGAAGGGGTCGCAAACGGTGCGGGCGTCAAGGTATTCTTCGATGGTAAGTTTTCTGCCGCCGAACTGCCCGAGGGGATTGGTAAATCCATAGTCATAATTAGTTACCGATACAGCCCCCATTTGTGCTTTGGTGGTGCCGTATTTTTTCATGTGGGCGTCGGCAATCATACCGAAGAAAGGCGGCGGCACGGCGAGTCCCATGGCTGAATCCCAGTCGTGATCGTTGGTCATCAGGTTCATATAAACGCTTTCCCACCGCTGGGGCATGTTAAGTTTTTCCGTACCGCAGACCATTATCACTTCGGCGATGCCGCTTTCAATTAAGCCTTTTGCCAGGATAATCGCGGTATTGGAGCCGGAACAGAGGGTATCAACCCTGACGCAGATTGACGTTGGTTTTAGACCTAATCTGTGGGCGACGATAGGCGCCGTATTGAGCGAGTTGGAATTCCTGCCGGCGGTAGTGGAAGCAAAAATAAGGCCGTCGATTTCCTGCGGTTTTAGCCCCGGTATGTCTTTGGATAAAGCGCTGGTGGCTTCCTGCAGCATATCAAAAATAGTCGCCGCCCTAACCCCGAATTTACACATACCCCCGCCAACGATGCATGCTCTCTTGGTTTCAGCCATAAAAATCTCCTTTTTTGGTAGGTTTATTTTACAGTGAGGTGTTTTGTTCGACACCGAATTACCTATTACAATCATATCAGAAAACACGGTTAACCGTAAAGGATTAGAATACCTAAATTTATGCCCGCCAGCCCCGGTAAGAATTATTTGACGCGCAATGCGTAATCCGACTAGAATAGAAGAGATATTATTCCACCAATTTCTACAAAAAATACCGAAAGGAGTTACGCATGGCAAAAAGTAATGACCAAAAAGTGCTGTCCACTCTATGGTCGGCCGGTTGTGGCTCGCACGGCGGCTGCGGCTGTGAGATATTCGTCAAAAACGGCAAGGTCACCAAGGTTGAAGGCGACTGCAACCATCCCTGGAACCAGGGCAGGCTTTGCGCCAAGGGCCTGGCCATCCGCGAGTACATTTACCATCCCGACCGCGTCCTGTACCCCCTAAAGCGCGTGGGCAAGAGGGGCGAGGGCAAGTGGGAACGAATCACGTGGGATGAAGCCTACGACACCATTGAGAAAAAACTGAAGGATATCCGTGAGAAACACGGCGCCGAATCCGTCATCTTCTGCCAGGGCACCGGCCGCGATATCGGCGGGCCGATTACGTTCTTAATGTACGCTTACGGCAGCCCCAACTGGGTGCAGGTAGGATTGGCGGGACATGCGTGCTATACACCACGCCTGGGCGCGATGTTCGCCACCCACGGCAATTATACTGTAGCCGACTGCTCGCAGTTCCTGGAAAAGCGGTACAACTCCAAGGAATGGACGCCCCCTAAATACATCATCATCTGGGCGCAGAATCCGGCGGCAGGCTGCCATGACGGCTTTTACGGCCATTGGATTATTGACTGTATGAAGCGCGGTTCTAAACTTATTACGATTGACCCCCGCTCTACCTGGTTCTCCACCCGCTCGGAAGTACACCTGCAGAACCGCCCCGGCACCGACGGCGCCATAGCACTGGGCATGCTCAATGTTATTATCAACGAAGGCATCTACGATAAGAAATTCGTTGAAAAGTGGTGCTACGGCTTTAGCGAACTGAAAAAGCGCGTGCAGGAATATTCGCCGGAGAAGGTTGAAAAAATCAGCGGCGTACCCGCCAACCTTTTACGCAAAGCGGCGCGACTGTACGCCAAGAATAAACCATCCGCCATCCAGTGGGGCGAACCGGTGGACGCCATGCCTGCCGGCAGTGTTGTTGCCCAGGCGATTACCCAGCTCTGGTCAATCACCGGCAATATTGATGTTCCCGGCGGCAATGTCATCGCCAAGAACTCGCACGGCGTAACGACGTATCCATTCTCCTCCGCCGAGCTGACCGACCTTTACGGCGCCGACTTAGTGAAAAGGCTTAACGAAAAGCGCATCGGCGCTAACGACTATCCGATGATTAAAAACTTCCGCGGTTGGGTGCAACCGGACGTTCTCATCAAGCAGATGGAAACCGGCAAACCATACCCCGTTAAAGCCGCCTGGATACAGACCTCCAACATCCTCGGCGGGCAAGCCGCCGACCCCAAACGGCACTATGAAGCCATGAAAAAACTGGACTTCATCGTGGCGGTTGATTTATTCCAGAATCCGACGACAATGGCACTGGCAGACATCTTCCTGCCGGCGGCAACAATCGCCGAGAAGGAAAGCTTTAGAACCTGGTGGCAGCCGCTGGGCGTTAGCGTTAAAGCCATCAAGGGCCTCGGTGCTGTTAAGTCAGACTGGGAAATCAACCTGGAAATGGCGAAAAGATTATCCACAACCCCCATCAAATACAAGAACGTCCGCGAGGTTATTGACGAACGCCTCTCGGCGGGTAAAACGAACTTTGAAAAACTAAAGGCTAAAGGCTGCTGGGAATTCCCGCCCAAGAACGACCCCTCCCGCCCCTATTACCGCTACGAGAGAGGGCTGTTACGCAAGGACGGTAAGCCCGGCTTCGACACTCCCACCGGCAAGGTGGAGCTTTACGCCACGAAATACAAGGAATGGGGGCTCGACCCGCTGCCTTATTACGAGGAGCCGAAAGAAAGCCCCGTCGCCACCAAGAACCTGGCGAAGGAATATCCCCTCATCCTTACCACCGGGCGCCGCTCGCCGGTCTTCTTCCACTCCGAGCACCGCATGATTCCCTGGCTGCGCGAACTCGACCCGGTTCCGGTAGCGGAAATCAACGACGAAGTTGCCGAGTCGTTAGGCATTAAGAACGGCGACTGGGTTTACGTGGAAAATACCCACGGTAAAATCAAGATGAAGGCAAAAGCCTCTCCCATCTGCCCGCCCGAGGTGGTCAGCGTGCCCCACGGCTGGTGGCTGCCGGAAACCGACGGTACTGCGCCAAACCTCTTCAGCACCTGGGACCATAACGTGAACAACCTGACTTCAATGGGCAATCAGGGGAAGTCGGGCTTTGGCGGCACCAACTACCGCTCCGGCCTCTGCCGCGTTTATAAAGTTGAAGGTGGAAAGGAGTAGCCATGGCGAAGAACGGTTTACTGATACAATACGATTGGTGCACCGGCTGCCACGCCTGCGAGGTTGCCTGCAAACAGGAGCATAACTTCCCGGTGGGCATGTGTGGTATTAAGGTAAACGAACTGGTATCTAAAGCGCCGGACAAGGTTTACGTGGACTACACGGTGGCCGTCACACGCTTTTGCGACCTCTGTGCGGAAAGAGTAAAAGGCAAAGATGTTCCGGCTTGTGTTAAGCACTGCCAGGCTACCTGCATCAAGTACGGCCCACTGGCGGCGCTGGTGAAAGAACAGGAGAAACAGCCACGCACCTCCCTGTTTGCCCCTAAATAGAAAAACGTTTGATAAATAATTGAGCGAAGTGGCCGGAAAACTCCAGGCCGCTTCGCTTTTTTGTGTTTAAACTATCTACAGCCTAACCGAACGGGTTTTCCGCGGGGGCATGATACCCGGCGAATAAGCCGCGCGGCGCCTGCTGCAGTAGCTCTTCCATCGTCCAGGGTTTGCTGTCGAGTTTGGTTAGTGTGAAAGCCATTGTCGCTTCAGAATAAAGATTAACAGTATTACCACCTATGTTAAAGATGGAGCCGCTAATTTTGGCCGCGGCGTCCGACGCCAGGTAGCAGACAAACGGCGCTATATAATCGGGGGTGGGGGTAATATTGATAAAGCTGTCGTTAAAAGCCATTCCTTCAGTGACAAAGGGATTATCCTCTTTAGGCACGGTTGAGGGATAAGCACTCAAGTCATAAGCAGAGCGGGTTTTAGCGAATGGGGAGACGCAGTTGCAGGTGATGTTGTGCTTCCACATCTCAATAGCGACGGCTTTAGTGAGGCCGACGACGCCGGCGTTGGCGGTGCAGTATTCGGCGTGCTTGATAGTATCGCCCTGCCAGGCGCGAGAGGTAGCATTGATAATGCGCCCCCACTTTTGCTCAATCATGTGAGGGACGGCATGGCGCATGGTATTGAAATAGCCTTTGGGCTTGGTTCGGGTGACTTTATCGAAAAGCTCTTCGGTCATTTTTTCAAACGGGCTGAAGCCAAATCCCCCGGCGATATTCACCAGGATATCAATTTTATCGAAGGTTTTTACGGCGGTATTTATCAACTCGCCGGCAACTTTAAAATCGGCGATATCACCGAAGAAAGGCACGGCCTCGCCACCGTTTTTCTTAATCGTTGCGGCGGTGGTTTCGGCGTCGCCGCTGATGGCCGCCGTTTCTTTTTCGTACCACTCTTTTTTCTTGGCATCCAGTTTATTAATCTGCTCCTGCGTCAGCATCTGGCTGGGGGTAGAGCCTTTCTTGCGGTTGTTGGTGACAACCTTGGCGCCTTCCTGCGCCAGCCCGATGGCAATTGCCCGGCCGATTCCCTGCCCGGAGCCAGTGACTATAGCTACTTTACCTTTTAAAACATCACTCATTTTATTTTTCCTTTCTTGTTTTGGATTGTTTAGTTCCCATTTCTGCTATTTTCATTTCCAAAGCCTTTTGCTGTATCGTCAACGTAAGGTCGCTGCGAGTTTTTTCCATGACGCCGCGCACCATGTCCGTCGTTCTTCTTAAGCCCCCGGTTAAAGCATCGGGGAAGTCCATAGTAACTAAAATACTGTAGATGTCGTCCATCTTACCCAATAGTTCTTCGCCGCGGGTCAGGTTGCCGGAGCGCATGCCGTCGAGGAGGTAGCGCCTTAGCTCGCCCACCGCCTCGCCCATACCGTTTAGATAAGCCGCTACGTCCACCTGCAGTTCTTTAGCCCTGGGGACTTTCTTGCCGGTTACCAGCGCTAAAGTGATATTAGCCTCGGCGAGTTCTTTTTGAGCGTCGCGGACGGCGCCGGTGTTAGCCAGCTCGTTGTATTTACCAACAGCTTTTTCCGCCGTGGCCAATACGTCGCGTGCCGACTTAATCTGCTTCGTCGCTTCGTCAAATTCCTGGCGGTGGATGGCGCGGATAGCTAAACTACTGTAACGAATAGAGTCGCGGCAGAGCGGCAACATCTTTTCTCTGGCTTCATCCTTCTCGGCTAGTTCTTTTCTGATTTCTTCCGCGATGGCGTCAAAGTTATTCATGCTTCGTCCTCTTTATAATGTTTACCAGTTCCCTGGCAGCTTTTTCAACATTTTGCGCACCCATGATGGCGCTAATGACCGCGGCGCTTTGCGCCCCAGCTTTAATGACCTTATCTATATTTTCTTGTTTAATGCCGCCGATAGCGACAACCGGCAGGCCGGTGGTTTTCTTAATTTCCCCGATGGACTTAACTCCCATCGGCTTTGAATCTTTCGTGCCGGTGGCATAGATAGCGCCCACCCCCAGATAATCCGCCTCGTCTTTTTTAGCTTTAACGGCTTCTTTAAGATTAGTTGCCGAACAGCCGAGTATCATGTCAATGGGCATGAGTTTCCTGGCTTCAGGCACGGTCACATCTTCCTGGCCGATGTGCAACCCGTCAGCGCCAACGGCTAAAGCGACTTCCAGGCTGTCGTTGACGATGAACAAAACGCCTTTTTTACCACAGACTCCTTTTAAGTCTTTGGCGATGTCCAGAAACTCGCGGCGGGTGAGGTCTTTGCACCTTAGCTGGATTATTTTAGCCCCGCCCTTAATCATGTCTGCGGCGACTTTTACCGGTTTACGTCCTTTAAGCCATTCCGTATCCACGATAGCGTATAAGCCAGTTATTTGATTTACTTTTTCTTGACGCAGCATCTTGCCGGTGAGTTCTTTTTCTACGGTGTAAAGCTCAAAGCGCGCTTTCCTGTAATTCTCCGAATCGAGATTGAACTCGGAATTCTTCGCTATTTCTTCCAGCACCCTTAAAGATTCCTGGGCGCGTTTGAAGTTGGCGGTAATCATGCCGGAAACATCGCGGCTTTTGGCCTCGCCCTTAACGTTCATATCTTTTCCCACATCCCCATCCGAATCCCGCGAGCCTAATAACTTTCTTTGCAATGCCGCATCAACTCTAACCGTCACGTGCCTGACGTCTTTAAGCTTTTGCGTCAGGGTTTCATCATTAAGTGTCATCCGCGCGAACTCTTCTAAAACGCGCAAACCCTCGCCCAAACGGTTGATATTAGCGTCAATAATGCGCAGTTGGTCAACGGACATTTTGGTAGCCTCGGTGGAATTCTAGCACAGTGAAAGTTTTAAGTGAAATGCCGGTTAGCCTTCTACGGCGTTCTCGATGATTTCAAGGCGTTTTATCTTACCGCCGCGCCCCATTTCCACCGCCACGACGTCAATGCGCCAGTTATCCGGCAAGTCTGCGTGTTCCTGGTAATAACGCTCGGCTAAAGCGCGCAGTTTTTCTTTCTTGGTATCAGTGATTGATTCTTCCGGCGTGCCGAATTTACGGCTGCTCCGGGTTCTGACTTCAACAAACACGAGCGTATTCCGGTGTTTTGTTATTATGTCAATTTCCCCGTCCGGGCAGCGGTAATTCGCCGCAAGGATTTCATAGCCCTTTTGCTTGAGAAAATCGGCGGCGAGCTTCTCACCTAAAGCGCCGGTGGCTTGCCGCTTCATCGATGCAGCCCCACCAACTCCCCCACCGGACTAAACGAGCGGCGGTGTAAAGGGCAGGGGCCAATTTCCCTTAAGCGCCGGATGTGCCCCTCGGTGCCATAGCCCTTATTTTCCGCAAAGCCGTAGCCGGGGTAGTCTTTGTCCATCTCCGTCACCAGCCGGTCGCGGGTGACTTTAGCGATTATGGAGGCGCAGGCGATGGAAAAAACGAGGCTGTCGCCATGCTTGATGCCTTTCTGCGGCAGAGATAACTCTTTTAGCCTGATGTAATCAATGAGGAGATACTGCGGCGCTGGGTTCAGCTGGACAATGGCTTCCATCATGGCAAGGCAGGTGGCTCTGGCAATGCCTATCTCGTCAATCTTTTCATTGGGGCAGGAACCAACGCCATAGGCAACGGACGCTTCTATAATATAGTCGTAAAGGTATTCTCTGGCTTCCGGTGTGAGTTGTTTACTATCACGCACCCGGCTTTTCCAGCGCGCTTTAAAATTCTCCGGCAAAATAACGGCGGCGGCGACCACCGGCCCCATTAAAGCCCCCCGGCCTACTTCGTCCACTCCGGCGATTAAAGAGAAACCCTGACGGCGCAGACCAAGCTCTTCCTGGAATGAGGGTTTAACGCGACTATAAATCTGGTCCACCCCCTTTTGCCGGATTTTACTTTCGCAATCGCCGGTACATTGCTTCCAGGTCTTCCAGCCAAAGCGCCGGGGACGCCTCGGAAGGCATCCGCCAGTCACCGCGCGGCGACAGACTGACCGAACCGATTTTCGGGCCTTCGGGGAAGAGCGTCCGCTTGAACTGGTTGGCGAAGAACCTGGTGATAAAACTCTTGAGCCATTTATGCAAATCGGTGAGGGTATATTTTCCTTCAAAGAGCTTTTGCTTGTTAACCTCATTAGCAAGGTAAAGCATTTTGCCCGGCCGCATGCCAAAACGGATGAAGGGATAGAGGTAAAAATCTGCCAGCTCAACCGGGCCGATGGTTTCTTCGCTTTTCTGAACGATGTCGCCGTTCTTGTGGCGTAGCAGTTCCGGCGAGATGGGTGTGTCCAACACGCTATAAAGCGGTTTTTGCGCCGCCGAGTCTTTAAGCTCTTCGTCGGCGACCCACTTAATCAAATACTTAACTAATGTCTTAGGGACGGACACGTTAACGTGGTAATGCGATATCTGGTCGCCGGAGAAGGTACTCCAGCCCAGCGCCACTTCCGTCAGGTCGCCGGTGCCAAGGTGGATACCGTCAACCTCGTTGGCTTTGTTGAAAAAGAACTCGGTGCGGTAGCGCGCCTGGACGTTTTCAAATACCAAATCTTCCTGCCCCTTATGCCCCAAATCTTTAAAATGCGCCTCGGCGGTTTTGGTGATGTCCACCTGACTAAACGTCACACCCAAAGCCTGGCAGATTTTAACCGCGTTGTTTTTAGTGCGCTGGGTTGTGCCAAATCCCGGTAAATTATAAGCGTACACGTTTTTGCGCGGTAGTTTTAAGAAGTCCATCGTCTTGGCCGCCACCAGTAAAGCCAGCGTGGAATCCAGCCCGCCCGATACCCCCAAAACTACCTTCGTCCTTTTAGCTCCATTCAGTTTTTGCGCCAGGGCGGCAACCTGCATGGCAAAGATATCCTTACAACGCTCGGCACGCTTGGCGGGGTCTTTAGGGACAAAGGGGTGAGGGTCGAGGAAACGGTGGAGTTTAGCGGGGGTTAAGTCATTCACTGTCGCTTCCATCACTGTGTAAGCCGGGACTTCATCCGCCATAACATGGAAGCTGGTGATAGCGCGGCGGTCATGGTTAAGGCGGTCAATATCAATGTCTGAAATAATCAATTGCGGACCGGCAACCAGCCGTTTTGTTTCACTTAAAATAACACCGTTCTCAGCGATGATGCCATGCCCCCCGAAAACCTCGTCGTTGGAGGATTCGTCAATGCCGCTGGAGGCGTAACAGTACGCTGCGATGCAGCGACCCGATTCGGAGCTTATCATGGTGCGGCGCCAGTCGGCTTTACCTAAAATCTCGTTGGAGGCGGAGAGGTTAAGGAGGACGTTAGCACCGCCTGCCGCCTGATACTGGTGGGGCGCGAGGGGCATCCATAAGTCCTCGCAAAGCTCCACGCCAACGATTGCGCCGGTGTCGTTTATCTCGAACAAAATGTCGGCGCCGAAGGGCACTTCCTGCCCGGCGAGTTCTACAGCGTCGGTGGTGGCCTGCCCGGCCGGGGCGAACCAGCGGGCATCGTAAAATTCACGATAGGTGGGGAGGTAGGTCTTGGGGATTACTCCTAAAATATCGCCGCTATTGATGACGGCGGCGCAGTTGAATATCTTCTGTTCGACTTCCAGCGGCAAGCCCACGGCAACCAGCAGCTTAACATCGGTGGTGGCTTTAAGAATAGCTGCCAAGCCATCCCTGGTTTTATCCAGTAAAGCTTGATGCTGGACTAAGTCGTTGATGGTGTAGCCGGTGATGGACGTTTCCGGAAAGACTAAAACCTGCACGCCGTCGCGTTTAGCATCTTTTATCAGCTTGATGATAGCGGCGACGTTAAAATCAACATCAGCCACGCGCAGTCTGGGAACCGCCACGCCGACGCGCAGCATCCCAAGGTCGCGGTTTAACTTTATTTCATTCGTTTTCGCCATTACTTTCTCCCGGAAAGCAAAGCTCTTACCTTATTCCAGATTATACCAGATATTTCATCTTTATGTTTAGTACCGTCAATGACCAGCCAGCGTTTGGGCTCGGCTTTAGCCAGCTTTAAGAAGCCCTCTCTGACGCGGCGGTGGAAATCCAAACCTAACGAATGAAAACGGTCGTCATCAAGTTTTCCTTTACGCTTTAGTCCTATTTCCACGGGAACATCTAATAAAATGGTAAGGTTGGGCATCAGCCCGTCCGTACCCAGCTTGTTGATATCTTTAACTAATTTAAGGTCTAATTCCCTGCCGTAACCCTGATACGCGGTGGTTGAATCCGCATATCTTGAAGAAATGACGATGACACCTTTTTCCAGCGCGGGTTTAATGATTTTTTTTACCAGCTGTATCCGCGACGCGTTGAAAAGTAACGCCTCTGCCAGCGGGTCTATTTCCATACCGGGCTTTTTCACTAAAGCGTTAATTTCATCGCCTAAAGACGTGCCGCCGGGCTCTAACGTTAGCAGGCAGGGTAAAACCAGTTCTTTAAGGCGCTGTTCCAGCAACTCGCCCTGGGTGGTTTTACCGCACCCCTCACCGCCTTCAAATGTGATGAATAGAGACATATTATCTCATCCGCTCTTTATATATCCTCACCCGCCGGTTGGGGTCTCGGCCTTTGCTGCTGGAGTTCAGGTGATTGCGCTCGGCAATCAGGTGCTGCAGCCTCCTGATGTAAGACCCCTGCGGGCTTAGTTCCACAGTCTCGCCGTTTTCAGTGACCTGTTCAGAGGCTTCTTCGGCTTCCACTATGGCGCTCTGGAAGTCGCCGGGCTTTTCGCCTTCCCGTGTGGTGAAAAGCGTGGTCAGGAATTGTCTAACCTGCTGCGGCGAGTTGCCTCTCAAGACATAAACCGGGATGTTTTCTTCTTCAGCGTCGCGGATTTTTTGCGGGCGCCGGCGGTAATAATTCTTCGAGGTCACCAGCATCGTGGCGTCTTTGAGGTTCTCTACGATGTCCAGCTTTATGCGCATCTCGTGGCCTATCTGCGTTACCCGCGACCGGTTGACGCCGAAGAGATGAAGCTTGACGGATTTACTTTCTTTAGCGGTCTTTTTAGTTTTTATAACCGGTTCGACGACGGCCTGCGCTTTTTCTATTTTTACCTCGCCGTTGACATCAAACGAGCGAACCTCGGTGCTGGGTGGGGCACTGCGTAACAAAGCGTCCACCGCCGCGCCGACGTCCGGGTGAATGGCGACTCTATCGCGTTCCTGTATCTCTACTACGATGTCAAAGGTTGGCGGCGATTTTCTTTCTAAAATAGATTTTTGCGTGCCCCGCCGCCGCGCTTCTTCGTCCCCTAAAGTGACCGACTGTATCCCGCCGATGAGGTCGGAGAGCGTCGGGTTCATCATCAAATTTTCTAACGTGTTGCCGTGCGCCGTGCCGACGAGTTGGACGCCCCTCTCCGCAATTGTCCTTGCCGCCATAGCTTCCAATTCCGTACCGATTTCATCAATAACAATGACCTCCGGCATATGGTTTTCCACTGCCTCAATCATCACGGCGTGCTGTAAAGACGGGGTGGCAACCTGCATACGGCGGGCGTGTCCTATAGCGGGGTGCGGTATGTCGCCGTCGCCGGCAATTTCATTAGACGTGTCCACGATGACGACGCGTTTATCAACGTCGTCGGCTAAAACACGGGCGACCTCCCTAAGCATGGTGGTCTTGCCCACACCCGGGCGCCCGAGCAAAAGCACACTCTTGCCGGACTGCACCAGGTCTTCGATTATCTTAATCGTCCCGAAGACGGCGCGGCCCACGCGGCAGGTCAACCCCACGATTTTCTTACCCCGGTTCCTTATCGCGGAGATGCGGTGCAGCGTTCTCTCAATGCCGGCGCGGTTATCTTCGCCAAACTTGCCGATGCGCTCGACTACATAGTCCAAATCCGCCTGTTCGATTTCCTTTTTCTCGATGATAATTTCCCGCTTGGGGAAACGCGCTTCTGGCGCGCGCCCCAGGTCCATTATCACCTCCAGAAGGTCGCTGATATCCTCCTGCTGGACGAGCGAATCCTTGATGTAATGCGGGAAAATATCAAGTAAAGCGTCAAGGTCGTCGGTTATGGTTTGTTGATTCGCTTTAGCCATGCTTAATTGTTTTTTCCTTTTATAATATCTACAAAGTAGCGGTGAAATCTTAAGTCGTTGGTCAGCTCCGGGTGGAAGGCAGTCACCAGCATTTTACCCTGCCTGGCGGCGATGATGGTATTGTCCTTAAGCTTCGCCAGAACCTCTACGCCTTTTTCGCACTGCTCGATTAACGGTGCGCGGATGAAGACAGCGTGGAAGGGCGCTTTGCCCAGCGCCGGCACATCTACGTCCACCTCAAAGCTGTCCACCTGCCGCCCGAAGGCGTTGCGCTTAACGGCGATGTCCATCAGCCCCAGCGACACTGCGCCGTTGCCCGATATTTTCTTGGCCATCATTATCATCCCGGCACAAGTACCGAAAAGCGGCATGCCATCTCTGGTTAAAGCGGCGACGTTCTGCATCAGGTCATAAGCTTTCATGAGCTTGCTGATGGTCGTGCTCTCACCGCCGGGAAGAATAAGCCCGTCCACCCCCTTAAGTTCGCCGGGCAGCCGGACGGGCAAAGCATCAATATCCAGTTTTTTCAGCGCTGTTATGTGCTCGATAAAGGCTCCCTGCGACGCAAGGACACCTATTTTCATATTTACCAACCTCTTTTAGCGAGTAGTTCCTCGTCAGGTATTTGCCCGATTTCCAGACCGGGCATCGCCTCGCCGAGTTTTTTAGACACCTCGGCGATAATCTTGGGGTCTTTGTAATGCGTAACAGCTTTGACGATTGCCTTGGCGCGCGGCGACGGGTCGCTGCTCTTAAAGATGCCCGACCCCACAAAAACACCCTCCGCGCCAAGCTGCATCATTAACGCCGCGTCAGCCGGCGTAGCCACGCCGCCGGCGGCAAAGTTAACCACCGGCAGTTTGCCGGTTTTATGCACTTCCAGCACCAGCTCGAACGGTGCGCCAAGTTCTTTAGCTTCTTTCATTAGTTCATCGTTGGACATGCCAACGATTTTCTTTATTTCATCCATGACCGTCCGCATATGCCGCACCGCTTCAACGATGTTGCCCGTACCGGCTTCGCCTTTAGTGCGAATCATCGCGGCACCTTCGCCGATGCGCCTTAAAGCCTCGCCTAAATCGCGGCAGCCGCAGACAAACGGCACTTTAAAGTCGTGCTTCCAGACGTGATGGCTTTCATCCGCCGGGGTCAGCACTTCCGATTCGTCAATATAGTCCACACCCAATGCCTCCAGCACCTGTGCCTCAACAAAATGCCCGATGCGGCATTTAGCCATCACCGGAATGGTGACCGCATTCATTATAGCTTCGATGACGGTGGGGTCAGACATACGCGCCACACCGCCAGCCGCCCTGATATCCGCCGGCACCCTCTCCAGCGCCATCACGGCGCAGGCTCCAGCATCCTCAGCGATTTTTGCGTGCTCCGGCGTAACGACGTCCATAATCACGCCGCCTTTGAGCATCTGGGCAAGCCCTGTTTTTACCTTCCACGTCCCTTTTTCCATTTGCCCATCCTCCAGTCAAGAATTCGATATTCTAATTTTACTACTGTTGCTACGCCTACGCAACAGATTGGCTTTGCCATTTTACGCAGTCCAGTTGTCTGTTTCACGCCTGCCGGCGTTGACTCCAATGCCCGGTATATGCTACAAATAACTTGATGTCAGCTTGGGAAATTATCGGCTTTATCGCCATCATAGTCGTCTTGATTTTAGCCATCTGGCTGCTTAACCGCAGTGAGAAACGGACTAAAACCAAATGGAAATTGGACGCTTACAGGCTGCTGGAAGAAAAAAACCCCAACCCCAAAAAGGTCAGAGAAGCGATTAAGTTTATCCGTATTTACCAGGGGCGCATCCGCAAAGACCCCGAGTTCACCCAACTCGACAAAATGCTGTGCGGCTTGCTAAACGAGATTGAACCAATCGTGGACAAACAGGAGAAAAAGGCTAAGAAGTAATCGGCCTTTTTTCCGGTATGCCGGGGCGGCGGGGATATTTGCGCGGCGTAGGACTGATTTTCTTAATTACCACCAGCATACGGTCGTCGTTCAGTTCATCCAGCTCGATAGTTTTAACTTGCTGTAACGTGCCGCCCATTATTTTTATCACTTTGTATGCTTGCTCAATCTCTGTAGGTTTTGACCCTTTTGACCTGTCTTTAATTCTACAGACCGGTAAAGCCAATTCAACCTCAATATTCATGCCCTCCAGAATTTCTTCAAGTTGTTTTTCTGTTATACCCTTCTTTTGGGCGATGAATATACCGCCGGTCTTACAAAACGGCAGCGCCAGCTCTACCAGCGTTGGTAAAATCGCCACCGCCCGCGCCAACACAATGTCATACCTTTCTCTATATCTATCGTCATGAGCAATTATCTCCGCCCGGTCGGCGATTATTTCGACATTGGTTAATCCAATTTCACTAACCGCCTGTTTAAGAAACTCGGTCTTTTTAACCGTCGCTTCCAGCAGTGTCATTTTTAAATCCGGAAGCGCTATCTTTAGCGGTATGCCCGGGAAACCTCCGCCAGTGCCGATATCTATTATGTCTAGTTCCCTGCTAAAGTCGGCAACTATCACCGGCGTTAGTGAATCTAAAAAGTGTTTTATCTGCGCTTCTTCATAATCGGTAATGCTGGTCAGGTTTATGCGTTCGTTCCAGTCCACCAGCAGCTGGAAATACTGCTCGAACTGCCCTACTTGCCGCGCAGTTAAAGATATTCCCAGCGCTTTAACCCCCTGCTCCAGCTTTTCCATCATAAGCCTATTTTAACGGTAAATCCGCCAATATGCTACATCAATTGCTGTCTTAACATAAGCTGTTGCCCTGCCTACAAACGTATGCTATACTATTACCAGGCTAGAATCTCCTGATTCTTACGATTAATATACTTTGGAGGTTAACTAAAAATGCCAGATTCTACCACTATCAAACAACTCCTTGAGGCCGGAGCGCACTTCGGCCACCAGACGGGTCGTTGGCACCCGCGCATGAAGACCTACATTTTCACCAAGCGTAACGGCATTCACATTATCGATTTGGAAAAGACCGCCGTGATGCTGGACAAAGCCTGCGCCTTCATCAGAGAAATCGTCGCCCAGGGAGAGGCTTTACTCTTCGTCGGCACGAAGAAACAGGCGCAGGAATCGGTAGAGGAAGAAGCCAAACGCTGCGGCATGTACTACGTCAACCAGCGCTGGCTGGGCGGTATGCTCACGAACTTCGCCACCATCCAGGCGCGCGTTGACCAGCTAGTAAGGCTGGAAGACCAGGAAGCCAAAGGCGAGTTGAGCAGGCTCTCCAAAAAGGAAGCCGGTAAAATCACAGAGAAAATCAACCACCTCAATAGACAGATGGGCGGCTTTAAAGAGATGACCCGGCTGCCAGGCGCCCTCTTCATCGTTGATCCCATTAAAGAAAAGATAGCCCTGGCGGAAGCCAAGCGCATGAGCATCCCGGCTATCGCAATAGTTGACACCAACTGTAATCCGGATGAAGTGGACTACCCCATTCCCGCTAACGACGACGCCATCCGCGCTATAAAACTAATCTGCTCAAAGGTCGCTGATGCCGTGCTCGAAGGCAAAGCGGGTATCGCCACCACTATACCTACCGAAATCATCGAATCCAAAGCCGAAGGCGAAGCCGAAGCGGCACCCGATGGTTCGGAAGGCGAACCGATGATATTTCTACCGGATCAGGATTAAGGAGGAATAAACTTGGAAATTTCCGCACAACAGGTAAAATCACTGCGTGAGCAGTCCGGCGCCGGCATTATGGATTGCCGCAACGCCTTGACGAGCTGCAAAGGCAATGTAGATAAAGCTCTGGAAATCCTTAAAGAAAAAGGGCTGACTAAAGCTGCTAAAAAATCTAATAGAGCCACCGGCTCCGGCCTTATCGAGTCGTATATTCACACGGCAGGCCGCATCGGGTCTATTATCGAGGTCAACTGCGAGACAGACTTTGTAGCCCGCACCGATGAATTTAAAGAGATGGCGCACTGCCTGGCAATGCAGGTAGCCGCCATGAATCCAAAATATATATCCGAAAAAGACATACCCGAAGATAAAGCCAATGACGTGGTGGCGGCTGAAGTCTGCCTGATGCTCCAGCCGTTCATCAAAGACCCCACTAAAACCATCGGCGACGTTGTCACCGAAACCATAGCCAAAACAGGAGAAAACATCAAGATAAGCCGGTTTCTTAGATACGAATTAGGCGAATAGAGGTCATATGCCTGAAGCCAAGTATAAGAGGGTGCTACTTAAACTAAGCGGCGAGGCTTTACGCGGCGAAAGCAATTACGGCATTGACGGCCAGATTCTGGATAAAATCGCGCTAGAAATCAAGAAAATCGTGGAGATGGGCGTACAGGTGGGGATTGTGGTGGGCGGCGGCAACATCTGGCGCGGCGCCCAGGCGGAAGCCGACAGCGGCATGGACCGCGTCACCGCCGACTACGCCGGTATGCTGGCTACACTGATTAACGCCCTGGCTTTACAGGCGGCGCTGGAAAAACACGAAGTCCCTACCCGCACGCAAAGCGCTTTAGAGATACGCCAGGTGGCCGAGCCATACATCCGGCGTCAAGCCATCCGGCATTTACAAAGAGGCCGTGTAGTCATCTTCGCGGGAGGCACGGGTAACCCTTACATGACGGCGGACACCGCCGGAGCATTACGCGCAATAGAGACCGACGCCGAAGTACTGATTATGACCAAGAATGGCGTCGAGGGTATATATACCGACGACCCGCGCCGCAACCCCAAGGCTAAGAAAATAGATAAAATTTCCCACCTCGAGGCTTTAAGTATGCGTCTTAAGGTCATGGACACCACCGCTCTATCACTCTGTTTGGACAACAAACTGCCAATTATCGTCTTCAATCCGGAGACCAAAGACGGCATCGTTAAAGCCGTAATGGGGAAACGTATAGGCACTCTGGTAACAAGTGAGGGTTAACGATGGTAAATGATATTTTAAGAAACATCGAAGAGAAAATGAAGCACTCCATTAAATCGTTCCACGCCGACCTGGCGACGATTCGCACCGGGCACGCTTCCCCGGCGTTAATTGAGCACGTGCGTGTGGAATACGCCGGCACGCCGATGGCACTAAATCAGCTGGCGGGCATCACCGCGCCGGAAGCGGGACTGCTGGTCATCCAGCCGTGGGATAAAAACAGCCTGCACGATATTGAAAAAGCCATCGCGAAATCGGAGCTGGGGCTTAATCCCTCCAACGACGGCAATGTAATACGCATTATCATCCCGCCCTTGAGCGAGGAGCGCCGCCAGGAACTTATCAAAATCGTCCACA